>DASWLD010000178.1:0-13853 GCA_036396275.1 Burkholderiales bacterium | reverse complement strand
CACCATGATTGTCGCCAGACACTACACCGGCCCGCAGACCCCGTACCTCTTCGAAAGTCGGGGCGAAGGTCAGCGCCGCGGCATCCGGCGGCTGCTGTCGGCACTGCCTCCGGATGTGGCGCGGCGGATCGGGTACGAGAATGCCGAACGGCTCTATAAGCTTGGCCGGTAGCTCGTCATCATGGCGCAACGGCTTGCGTGCCCAACTGGGGCATCAGGCGACGGCTTACAGCTGATGTTTCGCTTCAGCTATCAGCCCGCCCGATGCCGGGCGGTTAGTTCGTCCAGCGGTGGCTGATTACTCGCCCGGCTCCATTGACTGCCCGCGAGACGCGAATGCCGCCACACGTGCTGGGCAGGGCGATGATACGACCGTCCCTCGGGCGTTGCCGGACGCCAAGCAACTCGATTTTCGTGACGCTCGTTTTGCCCTGTCGCGACATCTCATGCACGCATGTTCCGCTTTGCCGGTCCGGAGGCCGTCCACTTGGGCGATCGCGCCCTTCGATCCATGAGCTACGCAGGCCCGTCTGGCGCCAGGTGTTTCGCGGAGCGTCGGCCTCGATTCTGCCTGCTCGCGTCGTGCCTTCCTTGCATTAACGCCATCCAAACGGCGGCCGCTCGGGTAAACTCCTGCTTGCCGCGCGGGCCGCAAGGGCGGATGCCGGCGGGCTTTTGACTATTTGTTCGAGATAGTTTCCCATTGCGGGTGCAAACAAGCTGCAACCCAAAGAAATCGACAATCCACAGGAGGAATCATGGCTATTCAGCGTTCCCTCTCGTTCGTGATCGCGGTCGCCACCGTCGCCACGGTCGTTGCTACGTCGGCTGCGGTTGCCGCGGAGCTCGTCTACGGTTCATGGCTCCCGGCGCGGGAATATCAAAACGCCAACGTCATGCCCGGCGTGATTCAGCAGATCGAAAAGGAAACGAACGGGCAAATCAAATGGAAGCTCATCCCCGGCGGCCAGATCGCGGACGGCAGAGGTACGTTCAATGCGATCCAAAACAACGTGATGCAGGCCGGCATCGGTATCGCGACCTACGTGCCGAGCGCGATTCCGTCGGTGTACGTGCTCTACAGCACGGTCATACCGGGCGAGGACGTGGTCGCGGCGAGCGGCGCCGTGCTCGAAACAATGACGCTGAATTGTCCGTCGTGCATCGAGGAGTCGAAGAAGATCAATTCGGTGCTGGTCGCGGGTTGGGTCGCGGCGCCGTATCAGTTGTTGTGCCGCCAGCCGGTGCAAACCGTCGCCGAGATCAAAGGCAAGCGCATACGCGCGACCGGCGGCACCGCCGAACTGCTCAAGTCCGTCGGCGGCGTAGTTATCGCCGGGTCGCTCGTGGAAGCGGTGAGCCTGCTGCAGCGCGGCGGCCTCGATTGCGTGCTCGGCAACACCGACTGGCTGCGCACCTTCGGCTACGCCGACTTCACCAAGTTCGTCACCGATGAGTCGCTCGGGATGATCGGGCCGGCGGTCGGTTTCTTGATGAACCGCGAGACGTGGAACAAGTTCACGCCGGAACAGAAGCAGGTGCACCTGCGCGCGGCCGCGCGCATCACCGCCGAGACCGCGATCGGCAGCTTCATCGTGAGCAACGAGACGTCGCTCAAAGGCGCGATCGAGAAAAAGGGCGTGAAGGTGGTGAAGGCCGGCAAGGATCTGGAAAATCTGGTCGCGAACTATCAGAAGACGCAGCGCGAGTATATCGTCAAACAGGGTCAGGACCTCGGCGTGAAGAACCCGAGCGCGCTCGTGGATGCGTATTTCAAGGCATACGAAAAGTGGAAGCCGCTGTCCAAGCAGATCGGCCGCGATCCGAAGAAATTCGAGGCCGCGATAATGCGGGAGATCTACTCCAAGGTCGACCCGAACAAACTCTAAGCATCGCGGTCGCGGGCGGCGGTCGACATCCGTCGGCGTCGCCGCCCGCGATCGGATAGTTCAAGTCAAGAATCGCAGCGCCGGCGTACCGAAACCACGTGATCGATCGACTGCTCGCTTGGCTGCGGTTGCCCATGAAGGTTTTCCTGTGGGCGGCGATGCTCGCCGGCGCGCTCATGATGTTGCACGTCACGGCCGACGTGCTCGGACGCGCGATTTTCAACCGCCCGATCGCCGGCACGACCGAGTTCGTTTCCGGGTACTACATGATCGCCGTCGCTTTTTTGCCTTGGACGTGGGTCGCGGCGACCGACGGCCATATCCGCGTCGAGCTTTTCACGCGCAACCTCTCGGCGCGCAAGACCGAATGGTTGGACGCCTTCGTGACGCTGCTAACCGCCGCGTACGTATCTATTTTCACGTGGCAGACTTTTGTGCGCGCGCTGCAGGCCACGCACGCCGGTGAAGCGTGGGAAGCGCCGAACGGGCTGCTGTTCGTCTGGCCGAGCCGTTGGACGCTGCCGCTGGCGGGTGCGCTAATGGTTGTCTATTTGATTCTGCGCGTGATCGCCGATTTCGCGCGCTTATCCCGCCGTTCCTAAGGAAAGCGCCGCATGAGTGCGCTCGCGCTCGCCCTGCTCAGCATCGTCGCCATCCTGCTCTTGATCGCCGTGCGCGTGCCGATGGGCGTGGCGCTCGGCGTCGTGGCGTTCGCGGGTTTTTGGTATCTGCACGGATTCGACGTGGCGCTCGGCGTCATGCAGGACACGCCGTTCGTGTTCGCCGCCAATTGGGATCTGACGGCGATCCCGATGTTCCTACTGATGGGCGCGATCGTTAACCATTCGGGTCTGAGCGCCGACATCTTTCGCGCGGCGCGCGTCTGGTTCAACAGCTTCCCCGGCGGGCTCGCCGTCGCGACTAACGTGGCGTCGGCCGGTTTCGCCGCGGCGTGCGGATCGAGTCTCGCCGCCACCGCCGCGATGGGGCGTATCGCGATTCCGGAAATGCTGCGACACGGCTACGACAAGGGCCTCGCCGCCGGCGTGGTCGCGAGCGCGGGGACGCTGGCCGCGCTGATTCCGCCGAGCATTCTGTTCGTTCTCTACGGAATCTTCGCCGAGGTGTCGATCGCCAAGCTCTTGATCGCCGGTGTTCTGCCGGGATTGCTGACGGGGGCGATCTACATCGCGATGATCGTGCTGCGCTGCAAGCTGAACCCGAGGCTCGCGCCGCGAGGCGAAGTCGTGGATCGGAGCCAGCTCTGGCGCGAGCGCTGGGGCGCGTTGCGCGCGATCTGGCCGTTGCTCGTGCTGACCGTCGGCATTGTCGGCGGTCTGTACGCCGGGATTATCACGCCGACCGAAGCGGGCGCGGGCGGCGCCGCGCTCGCGCTTGTGACGGGATTCGCCCAGGGGCGGCTTACGCTGCGCGGCGTTGTAAACAGCCTGCGCGAGTCGATGGTCACTACCGCGCTGATTTTCTTCATCGGCCTGGGCGCGGTGCTGTACACGAAGTTCCTCGCGCTCGCGGGCATCGGGCCGCTGTTCGCCGATCTGATCGGCTCGTGGGCGATCGACCCGGTGCTGCTCGTCATCGCGGCGACGATCATTTATGTGATCCTCGGCATGTTTCTCGATCCGCTCGGAATTATTCTCATCACCGTCCCGATACTGGTGCCGATGTTCGCCGGGCTCGATCTGGATTTGATCTGGCTCGGCGTGCTGGTGGTCAAATACGTCGAGATCGGGCTGCTGACGCCGCCGGTCGGTTTCAATGTCTACGTCGTGAAAAGCGTCGTCGGCGATTCGATTCCGCTCGAAACCATCTTTCGCGGCTGCGGCTGGTTCCTGGCGTGCGAGGTCGTCATCATGGCGCTGCTGATTGCGTTTCCGCAGATCTCGCTGTTCCTGCCGAACACGATGTTCTGAGAACGCAAGGTGCGGCGCCCTTAGGAGCCGCTCCTGGGTCGCCGGCCGATCCAGTGACTTAGTTCCGAGCGATTGTCCGGCGTGTCGTTGGTGTCGATTGTTTCGAAATCGGTAAACATGCCGGCAAGCTCGCCCGGTTCGAGCAGGTAACTTCGCGTCATCTGGGGAGAGGATCGAAGGCGGTTGACGTTGAAGGTTTCATAGACGATGAGACCGCCCGGGATGACGGTCTTCTTCAGCTCCGAAAACAAGTCGCGGTCGAGAAAGCGAAAAACGATCACGACCGCAGATTTATCGCGGGGAAAGACGAAGCGATCGAGATCGGCGGCTACCGGATGCACGGGCAAGCCGGCGTCGGCGGCCGCCGCGCGGCAGTAGCGCAGTCCGGTAAGACTTCCGTCGACGGCAACGACCCGGTAGCCGCGTTTCGCCAGGTACAGGGCGTTTTGGCCGACGCCGCAGGCGACGTCGAGCGCCCATCCTTTACCATCGAGCAGCGCGCTATGCCGGACCAGCAGCGGATCCGGAACGAAGCCGGGGTTGGGATTGCCGGCGGCGTATTTCGCCTCCCAGCGCTGACGATCGGTCTTGCTCACCCGGTACGCCGCGCGCGCGTCGCCGGTTTCAGCTTAACGCGATATCGTCGTTGACGCGGTATGTCAGCTTCACGCCCGGTATCGACAGCGTGACTTCAGCGCGCAGGCGTTCGTCGCCCATCAGCGTGCCCGCCTTGAGCGCCTCGCCGACGGCGCGCTCGATCTCGCGCTGCGAGTTGACGCCGACCTTCTTCAAGAACTTACGTACCTCGAGATTGAAGGTTTCCTGATTGAACTTGCTGTCAGCCATAGTGTGCCTCGTTGAATTGATCGCGATCGAGTTGTTCGGCGCGTGTCGGTAAGCGTGTGTGGCGTGGCAGCCAAACGTGAAAGACGCTGCCGATGCCCACGGTCGACTCCACGGTAATCCGGCCGCCGTAACGCTGCACCAAACCGTAACTTACCGACAGACCGAGGCCGGCGCCGCGTCGCGGATCGCTCGAAAAGAACGGATCGAAAATGCGCTTAATGTCGTCGTGCGGAATGCCGCGGCCGGTGTCGCACACGCTGATGATGCTGCCGTTGCCGCCGTCGTCGGAGGTCGTGACGCGGATAACACCGCCGGCCTCGCAGGCGTTCGCGGCGTTCGCGATGAGATTGATCAGGACCTGCTCCAAGTCGTAGGCGTTGACCGCGACGACGCCGTCGGTGCTGAACTCGGTATGCAGCGCAATCGTTTTGTCCTTGAGCACATGGGCGACCAGCGGCAGGACGTCTTCGACCAGCCGATTCACGGTGATATCGGCGATTGGTCCGACGCCGGGCCGCGCCCGGGCGAACTGCAGCAGGCTCGCCACAATGTGCTGAATCCGCCCGACTTGCTGGGCGATCAGCTCGAGCTCGGTGGCGACGGGCTTGGCGGCCGGCCCGAGTTCGACGGCAAGAACGTCGAGGTTTCCGAGAATGACGGCCGCCGGGTTGTTGATCTCGTGCGCGATACCGGCCGCCATCTTGCCGAGCGCGGAAAGTTTGTCCGCCAGCAACAGTTGTTCCTGAGTCCTTTCCAACAGCACGATGGTTTGCTGCAGCTGCGCGTTCTTGTCGGCCAGTTCTTGGGTGCGCTCGGTGACCTTCATTTCGAGCGCCGCCGCGGCCCGTTGAATCTCGCGATTGCGCGCCGCCAGCAGATCGAGCATGGCGTCGAACTGGCGCGCCAGTTCGCCGATTTCATCGTGGCGGCCGATCGGTCCGATGCGCCGATTTTCACCGGCCTGGGTCGCGCGTACCACCGCGGCCATCTTCTCGACCGGCTTGAATACCGTGCGCATGCCCCGCACCGCAATCCAGGCCGCGACGACGGTGGCCAGCATGAATAATCCGAGTAGAAGGCCGGCGTAGCGGTAGTAGTCGGCGCGAAAAGCCGTCTCGCGCACGCCGAGTTGCAGCAGGCCGATCGGCTGCCCTTCGATGTCGTAGAGCGTGCCATACGCGCAAACATAGGTGTCGCCCAATACCTGTTCTCGACCGATCGAGATATCGCCCTTGGCGCCGGCGCGCGGTTCGCGCTCCGCGAGCCGGGTGCCGAGCAGGCTGTTCCAGTTGGTGCCGGACGCGGCGATGCGAACATTGTCGAGCAATAAAATCACCAGCGGATCGGCGCGCGCCGGCAGCGACGCGGTCGCGAAGACCCGCTCACTGATCGAGAAGAGTTCCACATGATTGCGATTCATTAGAACGCCGCCGTCGAGCGTCATCACGACGCGTCCGAGGTCGTCGACGATCGGCTGCACCAGGCGCAGCACGAGTCCGCGATCTTCGGCGCCGTCGCTCGCGCGCAATGAAATACGGGCCCGGTCGACCAACGCCCGTGATTCTCGCAAAAGGTCCTCTTCGCGGAAGACTTCAAAGGCGGCCCCGGCATAGCCGCGGCCGGCGCGGTCCGTCAGGGGGCTGGGCTTGCTGGTGCGCTGCTTGTCGGTGCTTTCGTACAGCCACTCGCCGGCAACGCCCGTGAGGTGCAGAAAGGCATAGCCCTTCGCGTCGCGCAGACGCTGCAAAGTGCGTTGAATGGCGGCGCCGTCGTGATTCCGGATCAGCGTGCGCAACTGGGTCGATTCAGCGAGCTGTAGTAGCTCGGTCTGGCGGTCGATTTGAAACTGGCGCAACCCCTGACGCGTCGCCGCCATGTGGTCGCGCAGGGCGACATTGAGCGAATCCTGGGTGTACCCGTGAAACCAGTAGAGCGTGTAGCCGAGTGACGCCGCCATCGCCGCCGCGAGCGGCAGCAGGACAAGTGCCAGCAGGCGAAACCGCAACGCCGATCGGTAACGCTGTTGTAGAGACTGCCACATGTACGCGGCGTCGGCGGCGTGCGCGCTTCAGTGATTCAACGGCCGACGCGCCTCCGGCCACGTGGAAAGCTTCCGCTCCAGCGTCTTTCGCGAAATACCAAGCCGCCGCGCGGCTTCGGACTTGTTGCCTTGCGTGCCGCGCAGCACGCGCAGCGTGTGGTGCTTCTCGACTTCATCGAGCGGCCACGCCGCGGGAAATCCGATGACCGCTTGCTCGGCGTCCGCAACCGGTGCCGCGGCGCCGATACTGTCGAGCGGTAGACGGCCGAGCAGCAACGTGCGCTCTACTACGTTACGCAATTCGCGCACGTTACCGGGCCAAGCATGGGCTTGCAGGCGTTCAATTTCGTCCGGCCGGAATTCGTGCGGCGACAAACCGAGCTCTTGCGCGAGTTTGCGCGAGAAATGATCCAACAAATCCGGTATATCGACGGTCCGCTCGCGCAAGGCCGGCACCTTTACGCTCACCACGTTCAAGCGAAAGTACAAATCCTCGCGGAACGTTCCCTTGCGGACCGCTTCGCCGAGATTGCGATTGGAGGCGATTAACAGGCGCACGTCGACCGGCACTTCCTGGTCCGCGCCCACCGGACGCACGCGCCGCGTTTCCAGCGCCCGCAGTAACTTCGCCTGCATCGTCACCGGCATTTCGGAAATTTCGTCCAAGAACAGCGTGCCGCCCTTCGCCGCGATAAACAGTCCCTCGCGCGCTTGATGGGCGCCGGTAAACGCCCCCTTCGTGTGGCCGAACAATTCGCTTTCGAAGAGCTCGGGCGCGATCGCGATGCAGTTGATGGCCACCAGGGGTCCGCGTCGGCCGCTGGCTCGGTGGATGGCGGACGCCACGAGTTCCTTGCCGCTGCCGGTTTCGCCTTCGATCAAAACCGACGCCGGCGTCGGCGCTATTCGGGCGATAACGCGGCGAACCTCCTCGATAGCCGGGCTCGTGCCGATCATGTCGCCCGCGCCGGGATCGGTCGATGCCGGGTCGGTGCGCGCGAACGCAGCCATTTCGCGCTCGCGGGCGCGGTTGGCGACGCAGCGCTTGACTGCCGCGAGAAGTTGCTCCACCCGGAACGGCTTGAGGATGAAATCGGTCGCGCCGGCGCGGATCGCGCCGATGGTGGCGTTCAGGTCCGCGTAGGCGGTGATGAAAATAACATCGCAACGTTCGCCGGCCTGGTGCAACCTCGCCACCCAGTCGAGTCCGGATTGACCCGGGAGGCTGACGTCGACGATGAGCAGGTCGAACCGGCATCGAATTCGCAGCGCCTCGGCCGCTTCGACGCAGTCGACGGCCTCGACCAGCCCATATTGTTTGCTCAGCGCGCGCTGCAGGAAATTGCGGATGCCAGGTTCGTCGTCGACGACCAGTATCGATATCTCACGGCGGGTAAACGCGTCGACCGGTAGCGGCGGTGTCTGGGCAGTAGGTGTGGCGCTGGTGATGTCGGTCATTTGTCACCTGTGGTTAGCGGCCTTGACTGTTTTTTCTCGGTAACCCATCGCGGTTCGGCGGCGCGACCGCATTCCGAGCGTCGGAATTTGGGCGACTTCCCTATCTAACGTGCGCGACAATTCGATACAAGGCGGCGTAACCATGCGTCAAATTGATACCACTGTCAATTTACGGATCGTTGTATTTTCCACCCGGCGGGTATCTGGAGACGATGGTTTGTGGTTCACGTGAGCGGGCACGAAGAAATAGTTATATAAAACTTCCGGGAAAACGAGCCATACCGCCACCCTCTGGCTTACGCCGCGGCGGTTTCGACCGAATCCTCAGGCGACTGGTCGAGTCCGACGGACGCCGATATAGTCTCAGGCGTTTGAGCGAGCGCAGCGCGCTGAACGTTCGAGGCGAAGACCATGGGCCCCATAGGAAAACCGAATGTATCCGAGGGAATCGACCGGAAAGCGATAACCGGCGTGGTGCTTGCCGGCGGCCGCGGCAGCCGGATGGGGGGCGACGACAAGGGGTTGGTAATTCTGAATGGGCGTGCGATGGTCGAACACGTATTGGCGCGCCTGCAACCGCAGGTGGGCCCGCTTCTGATCAGCGCGAATCGAAATCAAGAGCGCTACGCGGCGTTCGGCCATCGCGTGGTATCGGATCTGCTGGCGGACTATCAGGGGCCGCTCGCCGGCATGGCGGCGGCGCTGAAAGCCGCGACCACGCCTTTTGTCGTGACCGTGCCGTGCGATTCGCCGCTGATGGCGACCGACGTGGTGGCCCGGTTGGCGCGCGCGCTGGCAGTCGAGCAGGCCGATATCAGCGTGGCGCACGACGGCGCTCGCACGCATCCGGTGTTTCTCCTGTTGAAGCGGTCGCTGTTGTTCAGCCTGCTCGAATTTCTGGACGCCGGCGAGCGTAAGATCGATCGCTGGTTCGTGCGCCATCGAATAGCGACCGCCGACTTTCACGATTGTCCGGAGTCGTTCGTGAACGTGAACGATCCGGAAGAGCACCGCGCGCTCGAAGCCCAGCTGCGCGAGGGGAGCTTACTGTGACGAAAGGCAAGGTGCCGGTCCTGGGTATCGCCGCCTACAGCGGCACGGGAAAGACCACGCTGCTGCGCAAGATGCTGCCGCAGCTGCGCGCGCGCGGCTTGCGGGTCGCCATGGTAAAGCACGCGCATCACTCATTCGACACGGACATTCCCGGGAAGGACAGTTACGAGCTGCGGCGCGCCGGCGCGACGCAAATGCTCGTCGCCTCGCGCCATCGCTGGGCGCTGGTGACCGAAACCGGCGACGCCGCCGAACCGCGCCTCGACGAGCTGCTGGCGCATCTCGATCACGACAACCTCGATGCGATCCTGGTCGAGGGTTTCAAGGCCGAGTCGTTTCCGAAGATCGAGTTGCATCGCCCGAGCCAGGGTCAGCCGCTGCTCTGCACGCTCGATCGTTCGATTATCGCTATCGCCACCGACGCGCCGCTCGGTCATGCCGTCGGTATTCCGGTTCTGGATTTGAATCGGCCCGATGCGATCGTGGCCTTCATCCTGAACGACGTGTTGCACTTGCCGTCCGCGTCGACACACGCTCATGGCGCGCGCTAACGCTCGATGACGGCGACCACCAAGTCGTTCATCCCGGCACCGCGCGGCGATTCCAAGCGCTTGAGTGTCGCCGATGCGCGCGCCCGCATTCTCGCCGATGTCGCCGTCGTTCGCGAGATTGAAAACGTGCCGGTGCGAACAGCGCTCGGCCGCGTGCTCGCGCGCGACATCGTGTCGCCGATCGACGTGCCGGCCCACACCAACTCGGCGGTGGACGGCTACGCGCTTGCGCGCGACGAACTGCCGAAAGAAGGCAGCCGGGAATTTCGGGTCGTCGGCAGCGCGCTGGCCGGGCGACCCTACACCGGAACGGTGGCGCGCGGCGATTGCGTGCAAATCATGACCGGCGCGCCGATGCCGACCGGTACCGATGCCGTGGTGATACGCGAGCAAGCGGCCGTTCGTGGAGATCGCGTTACCATCGAATACGAGGCGGACCGCGCGCGCAACGTCCGCATGGCGGGTGAGGACATCGCGAAAGGCCAGGCGGCGCTGGCGGCCGGCAAGGAAATCGCGGCCGCCGAACTTGGCATGCTGGCGTCGCTCGGACTCGCGGAGGTACCGGCGTATCGGCGGGCTCGCGTCGCGTACTTTAGCACCGGCGATGAGCTGCGCCCCGTGGGTGAAGCGCTGAAACCGGGACAGATCTACGAAAGCAACCGCTACACGCTTTTCGGGTTGCTGACACGCGCCGGCGTTGAACTGCGCGATCTCGGCGTCGTGGCCGACAGACCCGACAGCGTTCGCGCGGCATTGGCCGATGCCGCCGCGAACACGGACGCTGTCATCACCACCGGCGGCGTATCGGTTGGGGATGCGGATTACGTAAAGGAAACCGTCGAGGCGCTCGGCACCATCCGTTTCTGGCAAGTCGCCATGCGTCCCGGCCGACCTTTCGTTTTCGGGAAACTCGGTAACGCCGCGTTTTTCGGGTTGCCCGGCAATCCGGTGGCGGTGATGGTGACGTTCTATCAGTTGGTGCGGCCGGCGCTGCGCTGCATCATGGGCGAGCCGTCGCCGCCGCTGCTTCCGACGTTTCGGGCGCGCAGCTTGAGTCCGCTTCGAACGCGCGTCGGACGGACTGAATTCATTCGGGGCGTGCTCGGACGCGACGAGAACGGCGAGTTGACGGTACGCAGCACCGGCAGCCAGGGGTCGGGCATCCTGAGCTCCATGAGCGTCGGCGACTGTTTCATCGTGCTGCCGCCGGAGTCGGGCGACACCGAGCCCGGCGCAATGGTCGACGTGCAACCCTTCCACGGGCTGATGTAGGTCGCGGGGCTGTCCTCCGATCCGACGTCAGCGAACCTCGCCGCGCTGCACAACTTATCCGCGGCCCCGCCGCTCACGCGCGGCTGGGGCGCAATGCCTCACGCCACCGCCGGATGTCCGGTCGTTAGCGCGTTCAGTATCCGCGCATTGGGGCAGAAGCCGTTGTCGCCCGCGACTTTTTCGGCGAGCCATCGTTCGCATAAGTCCTCCGCCTGACACTTGCGGCAGCGGCGACGGATATCTTCGATGATCGCCTGCTTTTCGCCTTGCGCTACGATCGCGGGATCGACGCCGGCGCGCACCAGCATGCGCATCATGCGCCTGTCCGAGGTAACTCCGAAGTTTCGTGCAAACCATGCGAACAGCGCGCCGACGACGGCCAATAGGACTACGGCTGCGCCGATGTCCAGGAAAGTGGGGCTCATAGTTTGGTTCTCCTCTCGATACGCCGGCTCATACTCTCAACTACCGGCGGCGACCAAGGCTTTGACGTGGATCAAGTTCCGCGTTGTTTACGGATTAGCTCGGCAATGGGGCGACGCAGAAAAAGCGAGACCTGGTCTGAATTTCTTGCGGCCTGCGGCGCGCTATCCGCGTCGCTTATCCGTCACCTGCAGCACCGCCGCACCGCTGAGTTTTCCCTGGCGCAGGCGCGCGAGTGCCTGGTTCGCCGCTTCGAGCGGAAAGGTTTCCACCGTCGTCCTTATCGGCACCTTCGGTGCGAGCGCGAGCAGCTCGATGCCGTCCCGGCGCGTGAGATTCGCCACTGACGTGACGCGGCGTTCGCCCCATAAGATCTCGTAAGGGAATGACGGAATATCGCTCATGTGAATCCCGCCGCATACGACGGTTCCTCCTTTTACGACCGCGCGCAGCGCAACGGGAACGAGCGTGCCGACGGGGGCGAACAGGAGCGCCGCGTCGATGGGTTCGGGAGGCGCGGCGGTCGAGTCGCCGGCCCAGTCGGCGCCCATCTTGAGCGCAAACTCCCGGGCATCGGTGTCGCCGGGACGAACGAAGGCAAAGATCTTTCGGCCTTCGTGGCGCGCGATTTGCGCGACGATATGGGCGGCGGCGCCGAAGCCGTAGATGCCGATGCGCTCGGCGTCGCCGGCCATGCGCAAGGTTCGATAGCCGATCAATCCCGCGCAGAGCAGCGGTGCGGCTTCGGCGTCGCTGTAGCCTTCCGGAAGCGCGAAGCAGTAGCGCGCATCGGCGACGACATAGTCGGCGTAGCCGCCGGCGAGGTGATAGCCGGTGAAACGCGCGCCGTCGCACAGATTTTCCCGACCGCTCTTGCAATAGCGGCAGCGACCGCATGTCCACCCGAGCCACGGCACACCCACGCGCTCGCCGACGCGAAACGCGTGGACGTTAGCGCCGAGTTCGACAACGGTGCCGACGACTTCATGGCCGGGAACGATCGGGTGATCGAGCGGCGCGAGTTCGCCGTCGACAATGTGCAAGTCCGTGCGGCAAACGCCGCAGGCGTGGACGCGGAGCAGCAGCTGCCCGGCGTCGGGCTTTCCCGGAGGTCGCGACACGAGCCGAAGCGGCTTGCCCGGTCGATCGAGCTGCATTGCGCGTGTGGGGTGGCCGTCGTTTGGCATCAGGAAGTTTCCCAACAAACACCGGATAGTTTACCTAAGGAAAGCACCGATTCGTTCCCTCTCCCTCCGGTGACGTGCAGGGATGCAGTAAGATCGCGGGAGTGCAGGTGCCACACAGGGACGCGTTAATGTCGCGGGCGCGCATGAAGCGCGCGGAGCGACACGCACGGAGCGATCAGGAGGGCTAGGGTGAGGGCGGCGTTCTCGATCGCACCGATGACCGCACGAACAAAAAAGCCAACACCCTTGCGGGTGTTGGCTTGGACGCGTTAGGGCCGGAACCGAGTTATTCGGTCTTCGGTGCCGGGGCCTGCTGCGCTTCGGTGGGGGAGGCAGACATCTCCTTCGGCATCGTGTCTGACGTCGCGCTTGGCTCAGGTGCCTGGCTGTAAGCGAAAGTGTTCGAGCTCAACGCGCTGCCGCTGGCGTCGAGTACCGAGACCTTCCACTCACCGGTCAAGCTCGGTGCCAGGTTCTTGCTGGAAAACACGCGCCATCGCTGCCCGCCGATTTCGAACGGAACTTCCGCCATGACCTCGCCGTTACGTTCCCAGCGATGCGTGACCTTCTGCCCCTCCATGCCGCGCAGCTCGGTGAAGTAGAAGAGCTTCGCGACCTCGGTCGTAACGCTGCTGATGTTGTCCGTGGGTTCGCGATTCTCGATGCCGCTGGTGACAGCCGTGCGCGCCACGGTCCCGGTGACGGGCGCCGGTGCCGGAGTCGCCGCGGGTGCGGCGGTTGCTTCGGTGGCCTCGGGCTTCATGGGCGAGGCGTCGCTCTTCATCGCGTCTTCGGCGTAAGCCACTGCCGCGAACGCCAGCAAGACAAAAACACTTGCAATTGCTTTCATCGGATTTCCCTCCGTTATGGGTCGCCAGCCGACCCGCTGGCGTCTCGGGGTATCGAATCGACGCGGCAAACGCTTGCCGCGCTGTTAGTTTGGCAGCACGTCCGGCGTTTCATCGCGGCTTTCTTGACGAAGGGACAGGTTTCGATGACGAACTGCAACACGCTCCCGAGATCTCGGAGCGATCAGCGCCGCCGTCGCGTGGAATCGTGAGTTGGTACCGAGGGTCGGAATCGAACCGACACGGTGTTGCCACCACTGGATTTTGAGTCCAGCGCGTCTACCAGTTCCGCCACCCCGGCAAGGGTTGTCAACCGAACAAACGGGCGCGCATCATACCAAAATACCCGGGAGA
>DASWLD010000177.1:0-2608 GCA_036396275.1 Burkholderiales bacterium | reverse complement strand
TACTGCTATATTAATACCTCTTAGCGTTGACTGGTAGGTAATGAAATGCCACCCTGCGTGGAATCGACATCAACCTGGCCGTTTACCTGATCGGAGTGCCGGACATGAAGACAGCCCGCCTGACCGCCGTCGACATCAGTACCATGAAGCAAAAGCACGAGCGGATCGTTTCGCTCACTGCCTACGATTACACGTCGGCCCAGATGCTCGATGCCGCCGGGATCCACATGATTTTGGTCGGGGACACCCTCGGGATGGTCGTGCAGGGAGAGGAAACGACGCTGCCGGTCTCGATCGACGACATGCTCTACCACGCGCGCATGGTCACGCGCGGCGCGCGGCGGGCGCTGGTGGTCGCCGATATGCCGTTCATGAGCTATCAGGTATCGGTCGAAGATGCGCTGCGCAACGCGGGGCGCCTAATGAAGGAGGCACACGTCGGCGCCGTGAAGATCGAGGGTGGAGCCGGTGTTGCGCCGCTCGTCGAGCGCCTCACCCAGATCGGCATTCCGGTGTGCGGCCACCTCGGTTTTACCCCGCAATCGACCCATACCCTGGGCGGCCCGCGCGTACAGGGACGCACGGTTACCGATGCGGCTGCGCTGATCGCCGACGCGCAATCGCTGTCATCGGCGGGTGCTTTTGCCATCGTTTTGGAGCTTGTGCCGGCATCGCTCGCCGAGGAGATTACGCAGCGTGTTCGCGTTCCGACTATCGGTATTGGATCCGGCCCCGCGTGCGACGGCGAGATACAGGTCTTTCACGACCTTTTCGGTCTGTACACCGATTTTCAACCGCGCCATACGCGCCGCTATTTGAACATCGCGGAGCAGCTGACGGCGGCGGCGGTGCGGTATCGGGAAGACGTCATCGCGCGGCGGTTCCCCGGGCCGGAGCAGACCACTGACCTGAAGCCGGACGTCAAAGAAGAGTTGCGCGAATTCCTGCGACGTTCGGGTGGGGCGGTGAAATCTCTGCGCACGAAGGCATCGCACTCGTAGCGCGGCAACGATGGTAAAGATGCGGGCAAGCATATCTCACTGCCCGGCAAAATCCCCCGCTTTCACGATCGCGAGTTTTTCGGGATCGATGTACTTGCGAAATACCGCGTTTACGTCGGCCAACGTGACGGCACGGAATTGGGCGTCCATCGCCTCGGCTTTCAGGAAGGTCTCGTCGCGATAGAGTCGATCCACCCAATAGCTCGCCACGAAACTATCTTGCGCACGGCTTTGGCGGCGCGACGCGAGCAGGCCGGATTTGGCGTCAGCGAGTTCTTTCGCAGTGAAACCATCGCGTCGCGCGATATCGAGTTCTTCCCGGAAAACATTTTCGAGCTTGGCAATGTTCTGCGGGGCGGTAGTCGCGGACATGCTGAAAACGCCCCGACGATCGAGATCGGAAATCGCAAGAGACGTATAGACCGCGTAGCTTAAGCCTTCCCGGCCGCGGATTCGCTTTACCACACGCGCGTTCAGCCCACCGCCGCCGAAGATGCGGTTAGCCAACGAGAGCGCGGGAAAATCCTTGTCGTCTTCGCGCATCTCGATCAGCATTTGCGCTCGGAACACGGCGTTCTGCTTATCCGGTGTTTCGAGCGTTTGGTTGACGGGAGCTATCGTCCGATAGGGATTCTCGATGCGCTCGTAGGGAACGGGACTCACCCAACTTGCGAATAGTCGGTCGAGAACACCGCGCGTTTCCGCCTC
Organism: Burkholderiales bacterium; assembly: GCA_036396275.1. Taxonomy (GTDB): domain Bacteria; phylum Pseudomonadota; class Gammaproteobacteria; order Acidiferrobacterales; family Sulfurifustaceae; genus JACQFZ01. Next base: position 899 of record DASWLD010000177.1, on the reverse strand, counting down.
ATCGAAGTCCCCGACGATGGCAATCTCCGAATTGGAGAAACCCGTGAATGCGCGGTGCACTTGCTTGAGTTGTTCGACCGTCACGGCGTTTAGGTCTTCAATCGTTTCGGCGCGCGATTCGAAGTATCGCGGATCGCCGCGCTCGTAGACGTTGAAGTGTTTTCCGATCACTTCGCTGCTGACGGCGATGGGATCGCTTTTACCTCTTTCAAGATTCGTGATCCATTGTTTGCGCAGTTGCTCCATCTCCGCTTGGGGGAATACCGGTTCCCGCGAGATATGTGCGATCAACTCCAGCGTCTTCGTGAGATTTGGTTTGGTGGTTTGCATGTGCGTGCCGCCCAATCCGACGCGGCCGGAGGCTCTGAGCTTGTCCAGTTCGTCGACGAGCTGCGACCGCGTGTAACGCACGGTCCCGCGCATCAGCATTTGAGCGGTGAATCCCTCGAGTATCGATTTCCCGAAACGCGAACGCGCGTCACCATAGTGCGACCGCAAAACGACGTTGACGGTTTCGCCGCGCGTCCTCTTGGGGAGCAGCGCAACCTTCATTCCGCTGGGCAACACATAGCGGCGCGTGCGGGCTTCGATGTTGGCGGGAATCGGGTCGAACGCTTCGCCCGCGGTCATCGTGGGCGCCGGCGCAAAGTCCTTCAATATATCCGCAACGCGTGGAGCGGTCGGTAGCGGTGCGCGTTGCGGAGCGTCGGTGGGAACGAAACGACCTAGCGTACGATTGTCGCGGCGCAGGTAGGTCTTGGCCACGCGGACAATGTCCGCGGAAGATACGGCTTTTCCGGCCTCGCGGCGGTGGAACCACAAGCGCCAATCGCCCGCGGCGACGGATTCGCTAAGACCGATCGCCAATGTCTGCGGAGAACTGAGCACCTGTTCATAGC
>DASWLD010000176.1:0-5843 GCA_036396275.1 Burkholderiales bacterium | reverse complement strand
TGCCTCGAAACCGAGTCGGGGCACGTGTACACCTACGCCGACATCGATCGCGAGTGCGCGCGGTTGGCCCGCTTCCTTGTCGATCTCGGAATTGCCAAGGGTGCGCGCATCGCGGTGCAGGTCGAAAAGTCGCCGGCCGCGATCTTGCTGTACCTCGCCGTGCTGCGAGCCGGATTCGTGTATCTGCCGCTCAATACGGCCTACCAACGCAGCGAACTCGAATATTTTCTGCACGATGCCGAACCGTCGGTGGCGGTGTGCGCCCCGCGGTCGAAGAAACTTTTCGACGAACTCGCGGACGCGGCCGAGTTGAAACATATCTACACGCTCGATCAGGACGGCGGCGGCAGCCTGACAGAATCAAGCCGCGCAACCGCGGCCGATGGTGCCGCCGCCGACGTCGACGACGACGATCTCGCCGCCATCGTCTACACCTCCGGGACGACCGGGCGCGCCAAAGGGGCGATGCTGACCCACCGCAATTTGTCGTCGAACGCCCAAACGCTGCACGCGACTTGGGGCTTTCGCCCAAGCGACGTGCTACTACACGCGTTGCCGCTGTTTCACGTGCACGGGTTATTCGTCGCGACCAACGTTTGTCTGTTAAACGCCGGCAAGATGATTCTGCTGTCCAAGTTCGACGCCGAAGGAGTCGTTGCGGCGCTTCCGCGCTCGACGGTGTTCATGGGCGTCCCCACCTACTACACCCGTCTGCTGGCGCGGCCGGAATTCGGTCGGAACACTTGCCGCAACATGCGTCTGTTCACGTCCGGGTCCGCGCCGCTGTCGAACGAAACGTTTGCGGCCTTTCAATCGCGCACCGGACATACGATCCTCGAGCGCTACGGCATGACCGAAACCGGAATGAATACGTCGAATCCGCTCGACGGCGCGCGCCTCGCCGGCAGCGTCGGTTTGCCGCTACCGGGCGTCTCGGTGCGGGTGGTGGATGATGGCGATTCGCCGCTGCCGGCGGAGACCGTGGGCGCCATTCAAGTCAGGGGTCCGAACGTATTTCGCGGCTATTGGCGACTGCCGGAGAAGACGCGCGAGGAATTCACCGCCGACGGCTACTTTCGCACGGGTGACGTCGGCAAATTCGACGCTGCCGGTTATCTCGCCATTGTCGGCCGCTCGAAAGATTTGATCATCACCGGCGGTTACAATGTCTATCCGAAGGAAATCGAACGGCTCATCGACCAAATGCCCGAGGTCGTCGAATCGGCGGTGGTCGGCGTGCCGCATCCCGATTTCGGCGAGGCCGTGATCGCCGTCGTCGTCACCCGACCGGGGGCGACCGTCGCCGCGGAGGAAATTATCGATCGGCTTAAGCGCGAGATCGCCGACTATAAAGTCCCGAAGCGCGTGCGGTTCATCGACGATCTTCCGCGCAATGCGATGGGTAAGGTACAGAAGAACGTGCTTCGCGATCGTCTGACGCCGCGCTGAGGTATGAAGGAAGACGGCGAAGCCGTCGCCATAGCGAGCTGCGCCGGTAACTTAACGAAGCCGGCGAATCCAACGCTAGTGGCTGGTCCCCGCCGAACGCGTGATCTTGTTGTACACGTTGTATTTGCCCGATGGCTTTTTCATCGGCAGGCGTTTGATTTCCTCGAACGTCGCCGCGTCGTACACCACGACCGCGCCGTCCCAATCCCAGATCGACACCAGCGCGTATTTCCCATCGCGCGTGAATTCGACGTGCGCCGCGGTCTTGCCGGGCGCGGGTCGCAAACGGCGCACGACTTTGAGCGTGCGCTTGTCGATGATTTCAATCGTATCGCGCCGCTTGCCCATCATGTTATCGGCCCACGCGTACGGCGTATTCTCGTGCGAACGCAAGAAGAAACCCGGGCCCAGCGTGTCGATCCGGCTGATCGTCTTCCATGTCTTCAAGTCGATAACACTGACGGCACCTTCTTTCAGATTCGGCGTCGCCAGCACCGTCCGGCCTTGGTATTCCCACGTGATACCCGACCCCAGGTGCGGTAGCCCGGGCAGGTCGAGCGTGGCGATACGCCGGCGCACGTCGAGATTTACGACTTGGCCTTTACCACCGTCGCGCGACGCGCCGATGATGTGGCGGTAACTCGCGTCGAAGAAAAAGTCATCCAAGTAATCGTCGAGCCGAATCCGCCGCACCGGAAACGGACCGGGCGCGCGTACGCCCTCCCCCAACCGGTAGTCGTGCACCAACCCTTCGTACACCGGCGCCGCGTTCGGATCGTAGGGAATCTCCCAGACTTCGGGAATGTCTTTCAGCGCCGCGATAAAGCTCTTGCGGGGCGCGGCGTCGTACACCGCGGACACGCGCGACGACTTGCCGTGGTCGTCCCTGACGTCGATCACTTTCAGCGGCTTGAGATCCTTCGCATCGAGCACCACCAGCGTGTGCGGCAGATAGTTCGCCACCATTACGTAGCGGTCGTCATTGGACACGGCCAGGTTACGGGTGTTGATGCCGGCGCGGATTTCCGCGATATAGCGCAGGTTCCAGATGTCGTACTTCGATATCCAGCCGTCGCGCGAAGCAAAATAGACATATCGGCCGTCCGAGGAATATTTCGGTCCGCCGTGCAGCGCGAACCGCGTCGGAAACCGCTTGACGATTTGGAACCGATCGCCGTCGAGCAGCGTGACGTGGTGATCGCCAAGCTCGACGACGACGAATAGATTCAGCGGGTCGGCGGCAAAAACCGGTTTGTCGGCAAGCTTCTCGCCCACCTTGACGCGCGCGATGTGCGAGGCACCGATTTCACTCAATCCCCACAGCGGCGGCTCCGCCGGCGGTTGATAGATCAACGCGACAAGCGCGTCGATTTCGGCGTCGCCGAGTTTTTCGCCGAACCCGGGCATCTGCGTCGCTTCGCGTCCACGCTTGATCGTGGCCACCGCCTCGGCGCGCTTTAATCGCCCGAGATTTTCCGGCAACAGCGCCGGGCCCATTGCCCCGAGCCGATCGGCACCGTGGCACGAGGCGCAATGTTCGGCGTAGATCTTCGACGCGCGCGACGTTTCGGCGGCTGAAACGTGTGCTATGGCGAACAGGAAAAAAAGGACAGACAAGAAAAACAATATCTGCAACGACTTCCGACCGTTTGGACGTCTCGTTGCCCCCACCCCAACCCTCCCCCGCAAGCGGGGGAGGGAGAGGGAGGGGGTTTGGGCGGCAATGATGGCGAACCTATTGAGCATGCGCCGTTCGCTAGACGCCTTGTTGGCGCGAATACGGCGTCACCTGCAACCGTACACGAGTTTGCTCCAGCCCGATTTCCTCGTCCGAGAGGTAACACGCCGGGTCCTCGGCCCACGGGTCGCCGGTAAGCTGTTGCGCACGCACCCGCGTGTTGCCGCCACAGATAGAAAGATAGCAGCAGTCGCCGCAGCGCCCGCTCACCGGCCGCGGTTGCCGCTTCAGCCCCGCCATTAGCGGATCCGACGTGTCGCGCCAGATTTCCGAAAACGGACGCTCGCGGACATTCCCGAGCGAGTAGTGCCACCACATGGTATCCGGGTGCACGTTACCGAGGTTGTCGATATTCGCGACGTTGAGCCCCGACGCGTTGCCGCCCCACTGCCGCAGCTTCGCGCCGATGTGCTCGGCCAGCTCCGGAAAGTGGCGCCGAACCCAAAACAGCAAGTACACGCCGTCGGCGTCGTTGTTGCCGGTAACGAATTCCTTCGCCGCTCCGCGCTCCAGGTATCGCCAGCACGTGTCGAACAGCAAGTCCATCGCCCAACGCGTGGTTTGCAACATCGCGTCGTCCTTGCGGTTCACATTACCCCGCCCGGCGTAGTTGAGGTGCGAAAAATAGAACTTGTCGATCCCCTCGGCGTCGAGCAGGTCCAGCAGCGCCGGCAAATCCTGCGCGTTGTCTCGCGTCATGGTGAACCGCAGGCCCACCTTGATGCCATGGCGCCGGCACAGCCGCACCGCCGCCATCGAGGCGTCGTAGGCGCCGATCTTCCGGCGAAACCTGTCGTGCGTATCCTCGATGCCGTCGATGGAAATGCCGACGTAGTCGTAGCCGGTGGCGGCAATGCGCTCGATGTTTCGTTCGTCGATCAACGTGCCGTTGCTGGATAGCCCGACGTAGAAACCCATCGCCTTCGCGCGCCGCGAGATCTCATCGATGTCCGGCCGCAACAGCGGCTCGCCGCCTGAGAGAATCAGCGCCGGCACCGCGAACGCCTTCAAATCGTCCATGACGCGAAATACTTCCTCGATCGACAATTCGCCGGGAAAATCCTTGTCCGCCGATATCGAATAGCAATGTTTGCAAGTGAGATTGCAGCGGCGAATCAAATTCCATATCACCACCGGCGCCGCTCCCGGCATCCTGCCTCCCGCGCCGTACAGGGATGTACCAGTGTCGCGGGAAGCAGGATGCTGAGAGCGACCGACACGTGTACGCCCCTGTACATCGCCGGGCGGCGGTCGGCGTTTCGGGCCGACCGCGCTCGGGTTGCGCAGCTCCTGCATGAATTGAGTGACCCGAAACATGATTCTCTACACTGTCTCCTTCCGGACGCAGCGGCCCCAATGCGCGCGCGCCAGACCGCTTGACGCCAGGTTGCCGTTGCTCATCTACGTTTATCCGCGTTCATCCGCGGTTTCACTGCTCTTACGTAATCCGCAATCCGGTTTTCTTCAGGATGCGCATGCTGTACAAAACGTCGTGGCCGCGATCGGCGGCGCCGAGCAGGCGTGCGATTTCCTCGGTGTGGCGCCCGACCTCGCCGCGATCGCGCCCGTGCACCATGGCGAACAGATTGTAATTCCATATCGGCGGATGTCGCGGACGCAAATAACAATGGCTCACGAAGTCCAACGCACCGATCTTGCGGCCCCAATCGCGTGCCTGATCGTCGGCGACGTCCCACACACTCATCCCGTTCGCGGTGAAACCGAGCGCGTAGTGATTCGGCACGGCCGCGATTCGGCGAATGCCGCCTTCACATAGCATGCGGCGCATCCGCGCCATCACGTCGACCGGATCGATGCGCAATCGTTCGGCGATTGCGTGATACGGCCGCGGGGCCAGCGGCAGGCCCGCTTGCGTCGCCGCGATAATACGTCGATCGACGGTATCGATCGGCTTCTCGACGAAAGCGCGAACGGCCGCGGCCGCCGGCGTCATAGCACGAACCTCAAACCGACGAAGAACTCCTCCTGCTTCGGCATGTTGTACACGCGGTATCCGGTCGCGCGCTCGATCTCACCGATGACCGCCGGCACGCGTTCCGGCCGCTCGGTCGCGAGCACGAACCACATGTTCAGGGCATGGGCGCGCTCGTAGTTATGGGCCACTTCGGGAAAGCCGTTCACGATCTCGGCGACCCGATCGAAATCCGTGGACGGCACTTCCATTGCCGCGAGGCTGAGCGCGCCGCCGAGCTGCTCGGCGTGATACATCGGCCCGAAACGGCTAAGCGCCCCGTCGTCCAACATTCGCTGCAAACGGCGCAAAAGCTCGGTTTCGTCGATGCCGAACTGCTTCGCGGCTTCGGCATACGGCCGCTCGCAGATCGGAAATCCGTCCTGCAAGACGTTCACGATCTGGCGGTCGATGCGATCAAGTGTCGTCATCGAGCGGAACTCGCCGTGACGTACCGGGCGCCGCACTGCTTGAAGCGCTTGCGACTGAAGAGCGTCGTCCGCGGATACGTGCGCATTCCGGCGCCGCGATTCAGCGATTCGATGTGTCGCTCAACCGTTTGCCGGTCGCGCCCATGAATCATGCAATAGAGGTTATAGCGCCACGCCGGCAGGCTGCGCGCGCGCCGATAGCACAATGTCACGAACTTGAACGCCGCAAGTCGCCGGCCGACGTCGCCGACTT
>DASWLD010000175.1:0-4593 GCA_036396275.1 Burkholderiales bacterium | reverse complement strand
AATCCCAAGTCCACCGTCGCGGGACAGAACCTCATTTGGTATCTCAATGTGAATCCGCGCCCGAGCGATGTGACCGATAAGAAAGACGTTGGCACGCCACACCATCCGGCCTGGGATGGATCGACGGCGCTGGAGTGGTCGGAGTAGTAAAGGAGCCATGGCCCGCGATCGCGATCATCACTGCCAGCGGTATCGGCGCGGCCGCCCTAGTACGCGCCCGCTGGGGCACGAGTCGATCGGCCGCGTTACACGCTACCGATGATACCGAGACGCCGCAGCGTCACGATGATGGTGTCGGCCGCTTGCTCCGCGGACATCGCGCTGGTGTTGACGCGAATTTCGGCGGCTTCCGGTTCCTCGTACGGCGAGTCGATGCCGGTGAAGTTTTTCAGTTCACCGGCGCGCGCCTTCTTGTAAAGCCCCTTCGGGTCGCGACTTTCCGCAAGCGCCAATGGCGTATCGACGAAGATCTCGATGAACTCGCCTTCCTGCAGCAACGCGCGCGCCATGCGCCGTTCGCTGCGAAACGGCGAGATGAACGCGGTCAGTACGATCAGGCCCGCGTCGACCATGAGCTTGGCGACTTCGGCGATGCGCCGAATGTTTTCCACGCGATCGACGTCGGTGAAGCCGAGATCCTTGTTCAAGCCATGGCGCACGTTGTCGCCGTCCAAGAGATACGTATGTCGGCGCATGGCGTGCAGCTTTTGATCGACCAGGTTCGCGATGGTCGACTTGCCCGATCCCGACAAGCCGGTGAGCCATAACACGCACGGCCTTTGGCCTTTGAGCGCAGAGCGCGCGCGCTTATCCACATCGAGCGCCTGCACGTGGATGTTGTGCGCGCGGCGCAGCGCGAAGTGCAGCATGCCGGCGCCGATCGTGTGGTTGGTCATGCGATCGATGAGGATAAATCCGCCGGTGTCGCGGTTTTCCTTGTAGGCGTCGAACGCGATCGCCTGTTCGAGCTCGATTTCGCAGACGCCGATTTCGTTCAGCTCGAGCTTTTCGGCCGGCACCTGCTGCAACGTGTTGATGTCCACGCGGTACTTGAGCGGAGCGATGGTCGCGTTCACCGACTTGGCGCCGATCTTCATCAGGTAAGAGCGCCCGCGCAGCATCGGCTGTTCGTCCATCCATACGATCGTGGCCTCGAACTGATCGGCGACTTCGGACGGCGCGTCGGTCGAAGTAATCACGTCGCCGCGGGAGATATCGATCTCGTCGGCGAGCGTCAGGGTGATCGATTGGCCCGCGACCGCGAGATCCAAATCGCCGTCGAACGTCACGATTCGCGTCACTCGGCTTTCCCGCCCCGACGGCAGCACGCGCACGCGATCGCCCGGTTGGATCTTGCCGCCCGCCACGGTTCCGGTGAATCCGCGGAAATCGAGATTCGGCCGATTGACCCACTGCACCGGCAGCCGAAACGGACCGTCCTGCAAGCGATCCTCGTCGACTTCCACCGTTTCCAGAAATTTCATCAGCGTCGCGCCGCGATGCCACGGCATGCGCTCGCTCGGCGCGGTGACGTTGTCGCCTTTGAACGCCGACATCGGGATGAACGTGATGTCGCCGATGCCGAGCTGCTTCGCGAAGTCAGCATAGTCGGCGACGATGGTGCGGAATATCGTCTCGCTATAGCCGACCAGATCCATTTTGTTGACGGCCACGACCACGTGGCGAATGCCGATCAGCGACACCAAATAGCTGTGCCGGCGCGTCTGCGTCAGCACGCCCTTGCGCGCGTCGACCAGAATAATCGCCGCATCGGCGGTCGAGGCGCCCGTAACCATATTACGGGTGTACTGCTCGTGCCCCGGCGTGTCGGCGACGATGAACTTGCGCCGGTCGGTCGAGAAGAAGCGGTAGGCGACGTCGATCGTGATGCCCTGCTCGCGTTCGGCTTGCAGGCCGTCGACCAGCAGCGCGAAGTCGATGGCCTCGCCCTGCGTACCCATCTTCTTCGAATCCGCCTCGAGCGCGGCGAGCTGGTCCTCGAACAGCATCTTCGATTCGTACAGCAGCCGCCCGATCAGCGTGCTCTTGCCGTCGTCGACGCTCCCGCAGGTGATAAAGCGCAGCAGACCCTTTTGCTCGTGCGCGCGCAGATACTGCTCGATGTCGGTGGCGATCAGGTCGGAAACGTGCGCCATTAGAAGTACCCTTCCTGCTTCTTCTTCTCCATCGAGCCGGCCGAATCGTGATCGATCACGCGCCCCTGGCGTTCCGAGGTCTTGGTCAGGAGCATTTCCTGAATAATCGCCGGCAGCGTATCGGCGTTCGACTCGATCGCACCGGTCAGCGGATAGCACCCAAGCGTGCGAAAACGCACGCGCCGCCACTGCGGTTGCTCACCCGGCGCGAGCGGCATGCGCTCGTCGTCCACCATTATTAAGGTACCGTCGCGCTCAACCACCGGCCGCTCCTTCGATAAGTAGAGCGGCACGATCGGGATGTTCTGCAGATAGATGTACTGCCACACGTCGAGCTCGGTCCAATTGGACAGCGGGAACACGCGCATGCTTTCGCCCTTGTGCTTGCGCGCGTTGTACAGGCGCCACAGCTCCGGGCGCTGGCTCTTCGGGTCCCAGCGGTGTTGCGCCGAGCGGAACGAAAACACGCGCTCCTTCGCGCGCGACTTTTCCTCGTCGCGGCGCGCACCGCCAAAAGCGGCGTCGAACTCGTACTTGTCGAGCGCCTGGCGCAGCGCCTGGGTCTTCATGACATCGGTGTGCACCGCCGAACCGTGTGTGAACGGATTGATGTTCATCGCCAGACCTTCCGGATTCACGTGCACCAAAAGATCCATGCCCGATTCCTTGGCCATGCGATCGCGGAACGTATACATGTCGCGGAACTTCCAAGTCGTGTCGACGTGCAGCAGCGGGAACGGCGGCGTGGCGGGATGGAACGCTTTGCGCGCGAGATGCAGCATCACCGCGCTGTCCTTGCCGATCGAGTACAGCATGACCGGGTTCTGCGACTCGGCCACGACCTCGCGCATGATGTGAATGCTTTCCGCTTCGAGGCGCTGAAGATGTGTTAGTCTCATGTTTCCCATTCATTCAACCGGCTAAGGAAGGTCGCGTGCCGTTTCGCCGTTTACGTTCAACCCCTGCACCGTATCAAGTTCGTTGGCCACGCGCGCGGATCGGCACCCTCAATCGGTCACAACGCGGTAGAATTCTCGGCGACGGTCCGAACCGGAAAAATCGCGACGTAAGATACTGTTCAAACTGCTTCGGAACAAAGACTCATATGTTCTATCGTATTAACAGCGTACGCCGGAGCCAAGCGCATGGCGTCTGACCCCTCTTCCACCGCTGTGCTCGATCGCCTCTTGCCCATCGCGCGCGCCGCCGGCAAGACGATCCTTCAAGTTTACGCCACCGATTTCGACGTCCGCGGCAAAGCCGACGATTCGCCGGTAACGGAAGCGGACCGTCGCGCCGAAGCGTTGATTCTCCCGGCGTTGGCCGAGCTGACGCCCGACGTGCCGATCGTTTCCGAGGAAGCGGCGGCGGCGGGCGACATTCCGCGCGTCGCCGATCGGTTCTGGCTGGTCGACCCGCTGGACGGCACGAAGGAATTCATCAAACGCAACGGCGAATTCACCGTGAATATCGCCCTGATCGAACGGGGCCGGCCCGTACTCGGCGTCGTGCTCGCGCCGGCGCTCGATCGGCTTTACGCCGGCGCCGCCGGCCGCGGCGCTTTCCTGGAAGACGGAACGCACCGCCGACAGATCGCCTGCCGCCGCGTGCCGGCCGCCGGGTTAACCGTCGTCGCGAGCCGGTCGCATGGAGACACGCAAGCGCTCGATCGCTTCCTCGCGGAACGCGCCGTCGCGTCGCAAACCAACGCCGGGTCGTCGCTGAAGTTCTGTCTCGTCGCCGCGGGCGATGCCGATCTCTATCCGCGCTTCGGCCGGACCATGGAATGGGACACCGCCGCCGGCCACGCCGTGCTCGCCGCCGCCGGCGGGCGCGTGACGACGGTCGATGGCGCCGAATTGCGCTACGGCAAGCCGGGATTCGAGAATCCGCATTTTATCGCGCAAGGACGATAGATCGCATCGGTATGCTGCCCGAGCGCGATAACGGTGATGCCATCCAACCGTCGCATTACACCTTGATAAGATTCTTGGAACCGCAGATGAACGCGGATAAACGCAGATAGAAAATCCGGAACGGCGTGTTGGTCCAATGGCACTACCTCAAGCACGAATGCGGGCGGGTACGCTGTTTTACCCCCCTCTCCCTCCGGGAGAGGAGAAATAACGTTCGCATCGTCTGCGATTGCTTAAGGTAGTGCTATTGGCGTGTTGTTCCTTTCAACGCCTTTCGCCCGACACCTGATATTTGATAACTCCGAAACCGGCGAAAAACGGGCACAAACAGCTTCAGTTGTTTTATCCGCGTTCATCTGCCTTCATCTGCGGTTCCAAAATTATTAGAACGACCGCGGCAAGCCGAGGACGTGCTCGGCGATGTAGGAAAAAATCAGATTGGTCGAAATCGGGGCGACCTGATACAACCGAGTTTCGCGGAACTTGCGCTCGACGTCGTATTCGGCGGCGAAGCCGAAACC
>DASWLD010000174.1:0-18933 GCA_036396275.1 Burkholderiales bacterium | reverse complement strand
CCTTGAAGCGCTCGAATACCCCGCCTGCACCAAACTGCTCGGTCCGCTCGTGCCGGGGATGACGATCGCGAACGGCGCGAAAGTACCGGGCACGCAATATCAGCTCGATCCGGTGCAAGCCGCGTTCAACATCGGCACGATGATTCGCTGGCTCGATTTCAACGACACCTGGCTCGCCGCCGAATGGGGCCACCCGTCGGACAATCTCGGCGGCATCCTGGCCACGGCCGATTGGCTGTCGCGCAATGCCGTCGCCTCGGCCAAGGCGCCGCTGGTAATGAAGGACGTACTGGAAGCGATGATCAAGGCGCACGAAATCCAGGGCTGCATCGCGCTCGAAAACTCGTTCAACAAAGTCGGTCTCGATCACGTCGTCTTGGTAAAGGTCGCCTCCACCGCCGTCGTCGCGCAGATGCTCGGCCTCGATCGCGAGAAGATCATCAACGCCGTATCGCTCGCCTTCGTCGACGGCCAAAGCCTGCGCACCTATCGCCACGCGCCGAACACCGGCTCGCGCAAAAGCTGGGCCGCCGGCGACGCCACCAGCCGCGCCGTGCGCCTGGCCTTGATCGCCAAGACCGGCGAGATGGGCTATCCCTCGGTGCTGACCGCCAAGACCTGGGGCTTCTATGACGTGTCATTCCGCGGCAAGCCGTTCAAGTTTCAGCGACGCTACGGAAACTACGTGATGGAAAACGTGCTGTTCAAGATTTCGTACCCGGCCGAGTTCCATGCGCAAACCGCCGTCGAGTGCGCGATGCAAATTCACCGGGAACTGAAGCGGCTCGGCAAGAAACCGGAAGACATCAAACGCATCGTCAACCGCACGCACGAAGCCTGCATCCGCATCATCGACAAGAAAGGCCCGTTGAATAACCCGGCCGATCGCGATCACTGCGTACAGTACATGATCGCAATACCGATCCTCTTCGGCCGCCTAACCGCCGCCGACTACGAAGACAACGTTGCCCGCGACCCGCGCATCGACAAACTGCGCGCCAAAATCGTCTGCGTCGAGAACAGGCGCTACACCAAGGACTACCACGACCCGAAGAAGCGTTCGATCGCCAACGCGCTGACGGTCGAATTCAAGGACGGCACAAAGCTGAAAGAGATCGTGTGCGAATATCCGATTGGGCATAAGCGGCGGCGGAAGGAAGGCATTCCGCTATTGGAAGCGAAGTTTCGGACGAATTTGACGAGGAGGTTTCCGCCTCGGCAGCAAGAGGCGATACTTTCGGTTTCGTTGGATCAGAGGAAACTCGAAAACATGGCGGTTAATGAGTATGTGGATTTGTATGTGATCTGACGCTCTACCGTCTTCCTAACCAATATGCCGGCCGCCGACGATAGTGTGCGATTGCGAGCACTTGCACGACACCGGCACTCTCACGATAGAGAACAGAATACGGAAACCGCTTCATTCGAATACGCCTGATGTCCGGCTCCTTCTCGATCGGATATCGATGAGGTGCAGCACACACCAGTTTCATAGCGTTCTCGAATTCGTTGATATACGAGACACCGAGACCCGGGTTTTTCGATTCGAAGTAGGCAATGGATTCGAGATGTTCGGCCTCAGCGCCCGGGTGAAATACGAAGTTCACCGCAATAGAGCTCGCGCCTTGCGTCGCACTTCTTCTGCCGATACAGGCTGCACAAGACCCTCATCCAATTCGCGCGCGCGGCGGCGTGCCTCAATCAGCCAATCTTCTTCAACCTCAGCTTCGGTCGGTGCATCGAGACTGAGCAAGAGCCTCTGAGCTAATTTCGCCCGTTCTTCCTCGGATAGGTGCAGAGCCTCGTCTTCAATTCGTTTCAGGTTTTTCATACTCGTTGGCCCCCATTCTGGATGTGCCGTGCTTGAATAACGAGCATAGCCTGCACGCCGCGCTTGCTACAACAGCAACAATTTTGCGGCAGGGGACCCTGCGGTTTCTGCGCTACGCAATCCTGCGTCTCGCGATTTCTCTCGGCGTTTGCTGCGGTGCTCGGCTTGCTTTACGGGGTTAAGTTCAACTGCAACAGCAACTGCAACGGCGTTGGGGTTCGCTGCGGTTTTGCTGCCTCAGGCCGTTCTACTTCGCAGAAGAATCTCGCGGATGGCAAGCGTTTCCATAAGGCTCTCGTCGGATCCAAAGAGCGAAAATGCGTTGATATTGTATTGTTCGAGAGAGCTTAGAACCTTATATCGCTCTGAAACGGGAATGTTGAACTTCCACAGTTCGTCCTGATCTTCCGTGTTGCCCATGAAGGCGTCGGCATGGCACGCATACAAAAATTCGTTCGCTCGCCCTATCGTACAAATGGTGTATTCGCTTCGCTGTTGAAAGTGGCGCCGATGGCTTCGGATATTATGGCCAAGACTCGTGATCTTTGGCTCGTCGCTCGACCATAATTTATGTCCCGCCGTAAATTCGCAGTACGCAAACATTGAGATCTTCGTTGCGTCGGAAGGAGGATCGCGAAATGCGAAATAGGCTGCGACATAGGGTGAACGTGTCCAATCAAGCAAGGGCGACGGGAAACCATGATGACGAAGGTAGACGAAGTACTCGCAACCTGGAAATTCACCGCCGGGAACACCATTCTCTTCAAGATGCTTCGAATATTCTGAATGAGACGGTGTCAGCCATGTCTGACTAGTGATCGTTTCGACGTGCGGCTTTGTGGCGAGAACAACTCCGTAGTATTCGTTTAGCCCCAGCGGCCCGTTGTAGCGTTCAAGAGTGGTGGTTAGTGGCCACGAACTCCTCGATTGCCCCCGAAATAGATACGGTGAGATGTAGTTTCCGGTAGCACTCTTGCGTTTGGAACGCTGACGAGCGAGCTCGGATATACGGTCCTCAAAGTTTTTCCATGATTCCAGATCAATTTCTTGCATTTGTTGTCCCTAACGTTCCATCAGCGCGTAGATTTCGTAGATTTAGTTTTGCGTTGAAGAAAAGTATATACGGCTCCTCGAAGAGCCATCGAACCCCGACCGCCGTTACAGTTGTAGTTGCAGTTGCTGTTCAACCCCCGTAGAGCAAGCCGAGCACCGCAGCCAACGTCGAGGGATTCCGCGAGACGATGTTCGAGCCCGAGCGGCGAGGTTTTCGCCGCCGGCGAGTTCGGCTCGCGCTCGGTGTTGGTGAGGAGCGCAGGGCACCCGCGCGTGAATTTCGCGCGGGCGCAGCGACCGGGGCGCGTTTCTTTCCGTCAGCTTTCTTTGCGCGAACAAAGAAAGCTGACCCCGGGTGCAGGGGCGGAGCGCCCCGCGAGTACATTTCATACTTCGACAGCGCGCGCTTCGCGCGCACCCAATATGGTACCCCTCTCCCCCGCCCCTCTCCCTCAAGGGGAGAGGGGAAATCTCCAGGTCCGAAAACTGCGACTAGACAAAACCTCCGGGGCGCAACGAGCGTTAACCCTTAGGTCGCTCCAGCCACCTGATTCGAACGTCGTTTTCCACCTGTCTGAATTCCTTGTCGCCCGTTATCAATTCGGCCTTGTGTACTTTTGCCAACGCAGCGGCAAAGCAGTCGGCGTAAGACATTCGACGTTTCGCTTTGAAACCAGCGGCCACGCGCGTGAGATCCCAGTCGGCGTCGATGAACTCGACGCCGAGCTGTTTTAGATCGCGGATCGCGTGTTCTGCATCGGTTTCGGATACCTCGCGCGCGAGGATGTACCAGACTTCACCGATATTTATCGTCGTCATCAACAGCGACGTACCGTGCTCATGCGCATCAACGATAATTTTGGCCACCACGTGGCCCGGCTCCTCGTCTTCCAAATAAGCAAGCACGGCCCAGGAATCGAGAACGACGGCTTTCGGCCGACGCGCCATTTAGCGTCTCCCGACTTCGCTTCGCTTCGTTCGTCCGACCATGATCACAGTTCGCGCTCGCGTTTTTTCTCTGCGGCAAGCGCCTTGAGCAAACCTTTGCCTTTGTACCGACCCCGCAAACCTTCGATGTATTCGCGAGTAATGGGGGTAAGGATGATGCGTTGCAGACCCTCGTCCACGTCCACCTGCACGCGGGTTCCCTCCTTCATTCCGAGCCGCCGCCGCACCTTGGAAGGAATCACGATTTGCCCCTTTACCGTCATATACGTTTCCACAAGCAATCTCCTGCACTCTGCCGGAAGGCAGCATTTCACATTCAATAAAAGTAAGTCTAATTTAAACAGTACTACGATTCAAACAATGTTGGAGTGTATGTAAAAGTAGGTCCTTGCGGCGGCTACCGCTTCCCTCACCTCTACCCCCTCTGTCCCGAGGTCCGAAAACGGCGAGTAAGAATAACCCCCCGGGCGCATAATGCGCCCCATGACCCTGGACCCGAACACCTGCTACCGCGCCATGAGCGCCCGCGATTCGCGCTTCGACGGGCGTTTCTTCGTCGCGGTTTCATCGACGCGTATCTATTGCCGCCCGATCTGCACGGTCAAGCGGCCGAAGCGCGAGAACTGCAAATTCTATCCGAGCGCGGCGGCGGCGGAGTCGGCGGGGTACCGGCCGTGCCTGCGCTGCCGGCCGGAGCTGGCGCCGGGGAATTCGAGTGTCGACGCGGTGCGACGCATCGCGCAAGGCGCGGCGCGGCTCATTGAGGATGGAACGCTCGATGCGGCGGACGTGGAAACGATCGCTTCGCGGCTCGGCATCACCGACCGCCACTTGCGGCGTGTGTTTCAGACCGAGTTCGGCGTTTCGCCCGTTGCGTTCGTACAGACGCAGCGATTGCTGCTGGCGAAACGTTTGCTGACCGACACCGCGCTGCCCGTCACGGAAATCGCGTTCGCCAGCGGCTTCGGCAGCGTGCGACGGTTCAATGCGCTGTTCAAAGAGCGCTATCGCCTAAGCCCCAAGGGAATACGCAAGGAAGTCCGACCTTCCGCGCTGCCGGATGCATTGACGTTCGAACTCGGTTTCCGGCCGCCTTACGATTGGGAAGGATTGACGGCATTTCTCGGTGCGCGAGCGATTGCAGGCGTGGAGGCTGCCGACGATTCGGCCTACCGGCGCACGGTTCGCCTAACGCATGCGGGCAAAGAACAAACCGGTTGGGTTGAAGTAAAGCTCGCGAAACGCCGGCCGGCGTTACAGGTGAGCGTTTCGACGTCGCTCGCGAAGACATTGCCGGCGGTACTCGGGCGCGTCAAAGACTTGATGGACTTATCGTGCAACCCGACTGAGATCGGGCAGGTGTTGGGGAAGCTCGCAACCGGGAATCCAGGCGCGCGCGTACCCGGCGCGTTCGACGGATTCGAAGTCGCCGTGCGCGCGATTCTCGGCCAGCAGGTGAGCGTCGCCGCGGCGCGCACGCTCGCGGGTCGATTCGCGCGCAAGTTCGGCGCGGCAATCGAAACGCCGTTCGAGATGCTCACCACCGTTTTCCCGACGCCGGCTGAAGTCGCGGACGCGACACCGACGAGCGTTGTCAAATGCGGCGTGACATCCGCGCGATCGCGCACGCTGCTCGGACTCGCGCGCGCCTTACGCGACGGCGAACTGAATCTTACGCCCGGCGTCGATATCGATGCGACGCTGGACAAGCTGCGCTCGCTGCCCGGTATCGGTGAATGGACCGCGCAATACATCGCCATGCGCGCGCTTTCCTGGCCCGACGCGTTTCCGCATACCGATCTCGGTATTTTGAAGGCGATGAAACAAACCGACCCGAAACGCGTGCTCGCGACCGCCGAAAGCTGGCGGCCGTGGCGGGCGTACGCAGTCATGCATTTGTGGCAGTCACTCACCCAAGGAGCCTAACCATGCGCTACTCCGCAACTTACAAAAGCCCGCTCGGCGACATGCTGGTGATCTCAACCGCCGAGGCGTTGGTCGGGCTTCATTTCATGGGGCAGAAGTATTTTCCGCGCGTCGACGCCGCTTGGGAGAAGAACACCAGTATCGCCCCGATCCGCGAGACGATCCGGCAGCTCGACGAATTCTTCGCGGGCGCGCGCGACCGTTTCGACGTGCCGCTCGGACCGTACGGCACGTCGTACCAACACGCGATCTGGAACGCGATCTCGACAGTCCCGTACGGCGAGACAATCACCTACGGCGAACTGGCGCGCCGCGCCGGACATCCGAAAGACGCGCGTGCCGCCGGCGCGGCCACCGGGCAAAATCCGATCGGCATCATCGTGCCCTGCCATCGCATCATCGGCGCGAACGGCAAGCTTACCGGTTACGCCGGCGGGCTCGACAAGAAACGCGCGCTGCTGGCGCTCGAAGCGGAGCACACTCGAACGATGGACGCAGGTTCAAGCGGTGTGCGGATCCAGGGCACGTTGGTGTAACGCCATTACTTTTCACGACGCGGCGTGATTTCTGGCGCCGGGTACTCGACGCAACGGACTGTTTCCTGATCCGATCCCCTTCATGAACCGTGGAACGATGTACGCCATCGGCGCGTATTTAATTTGGGGCTCGTTTAACCTGCGCAGTCAAATGACCCCCGGCAAAGCCGGGGGCATATCGGGTGAGCGCCTCAAAGGCGCCAGTAACACCGTGAGCCGCCTGAAGGCGGCGGATTTTTTCTCCTTCCCCCTTGATGGGGGAAGGTTGGGATGGGGGTGAGACGTGAGGGTCCGTGCACACGGTTGACGCTGCACCCCCACCCTCGCCCTCCCCCATCCAGGGGGAGGGAAAAATATTTGTTGCGACCGCCGCATAGGTCAAACCTCGGTGAGTCCCCCGGCAGAACCGGGGGTTTACCTTGAACTGAATCAATCGGATCTTCCCTAATAGCCAGGAGCGTCTTGATGATTGTCGTCCACCACCTGAACAACTCGCGATCGCAGCGCGTGCTGTGGCTGCTCGAAGAGCTCGGTGTCGAATACGAGATCAAACGTTACCAGCGCGATCCGAAGACCATGCTCGCGCCGCCGGAACTGCGCGCGGTGCATCCTCTCGGAAAATCGCCGGTCATCACGGACCGCGACGCGACGCTCGCGGAATCGGGCGCGATCCTGGAGTATCTGGTGGACCGTTACGGCAACGGGCGCCTGATTCCGCCGGCGCGCACGCCGGAACGACTGCGCTACACCTATTGGATGCATTTCGCCGAAGGCTCCGCCATGCCGCCGCTGCTGCTGAAGCTGATCTTCGACCGGCTGCCGCGCGGCGTCCCGGGCTTGATCCGCCCGGTCGCGCGATTGATCGCCAACGGCGCGCTGCGCGCCTTCGTCACCCCCAACTTGGAACGAACGCTGAACTTCATGGAAAGCGAACTGGAGAAGAGCGAGTGGTTCGCCGGCCGCGAATTCACCGCGGCCGATATACAGATGAGCTTTCCCGCGGAAGCCGCGGTGAGGCGCGCCGGTCTCGATGCCAGCCGACCGAAGCTATGGGCGTACTTGGAGCGGATTCACGCGCGCCCGGCGTATCGGCGCGCCGTCGAGAAGGGCGGCCCGTACGCGCTGGTGCGCTAGCGCGGAACCTGCGCGAGACTTGCCCACCACCATGGTTTCTGCCACCGCACCGCCACGCAGCGAGCCGCGCGCATGGCCGCCGCGAAGGGCCGGCTAGGTTTGGGCGGCGCGGGCGCCTTGCATCTGGCTCAGCCGCAGCCATGCGTTCAGCGCGTCGGGCGGCAGCGGTTTGCAGAAGAGAAAGCCCTGTGCGAGCCGGCACCCGTGCTGCTGTAGAAACGCGCGCTGCTCCTCGGTCTCCACGCCTTCGCCGATGACGTCGAGTTTCAAGGTGTGCGCCATCGCGATGATCGCGGCGACGATGGCGCCGCTGTCCGCGTTGGCCGAGATGTCGTGCACGAACGAGCGGTCGATCTTGAGGGTGTCGATCGGGAAGCTGCGCAAGTAGCTGAGCGACGAATAGCCGGTCCCGAAGTCGTCGATCGATAGATGCACGCCCATCGACTTCAATGCATCGAGCGTGCGGCGGGTGTACAGCGCGTCTTGCATGATCATGCTTTCGGTCAATTCCAATTCGAGATAGCGCGGTTCGAGCCGCGCCGATTCGAGGGCGCCACGCACCATCGCCGCGAGATCACGGTCGCGGAACTGGCGGCTCGACAGATTCACGGCCACGCGCAGGAACGGGAAACCCGCATCCTGCCACCGGCGCGCCTCGGTGCACGCCTCCTTCAACACCCACTCGCCGATCGGGAGTATGAGACCGCTCTCCTCGGCAATCGAAATGAAGCGCTCGGGCGCGATCGACCCGAGCTCGGTGTCGTCCCAGCGCAGCAGCGCCTCGACGCCGACCGGGCGCCGGCTTTGCGTCATGACTTGGGGCTGGTAGTCCAGCGAGAAGCCGCCGCGCTCGAGCGCCCGGCGCAGCTTCACCTCCAGCGACAGGCGATTGTAGGTGGCGTCATTCTGCAAGCGATCATAGAAGACGTAGCTGTGGCGCCCCGCATCCTTCGCCTGGTACATGGCCGCGTCGGCGTTTTTCAGCAGCGTCTCGTCGTCGTCGCCATCGCGCGGGTAGATGCTGATGCCGAGACTCGCCGTCACCGCGATCTCGTGCTGGTCGAGTCGCACCGGTTCGGACACGGCGGCAAGGATGCGCTGCGCCACCGGCGTGACGTCGTCGTGCTTTTGCAAATCCGACAGCGCCACGATGAACTCATCGCCGCCGAGGCGCGCCACCGTGGCTTCGCTTTCGGCCGCGCCGATGCGCCCCTTACGAACGCAACCGATCAGCCGCGCGGCGATCGCCTGCAACAGACGATCGCCGAACGCGTGCCCGAGCGTGTCGTTGATGCGCTTGAAGTGGTCGAGGTCGAGAAACAGCAGCGCCACCTTGCGTTTGTGCCGCGCCGCGCGCGTGAGGCCCGCGCGCAGCTGCTCTTGGAACGATTGCCGGTTCGGCAGGTTCGTGAGGTTGTCGTAGTACGCGAGATAGCGGATACGCTGCTCGGCGTGCCGGCGTTCGGTGATGTCGCGCACGACGCCGACGTGAGCGGCGTTCTCGTCCCCGGCCGCGCGCATGGTCGACACGCCCAAGCTCAGCACCAGCGCGGTACCGTCGGGCCGAGTGAACTCAATCTCGCGGTTCTGCATTGGGACACCGGCTTCGATCGATTTCAGCTCCGATAGCGACAACAGGCGCAGCAACGACGGCGGGATACCCCGGCCCACGAATTGCTCTTTGGTGACGCCGAGCATCCCGAGGAGCGTACCGTTCGCGACGCGCACGATGCCGTCCTTGTCGAGCACGATCAGCCCGTCGTTCATGTTCTCGATGATGTGCTGCGCCGCGAACGCCGGCGTGATGTCGAGCAGCCGATAGCGGGCGGTCACGTAGGTCGTGATACTGACGCCGACGATGACGATCAGGAAGCCGAACGGAGGCATGTCGATGCCGTACATCGGCACGAAGTCGATGGCGCCGAACGAACCAATCCCCCACGCGATGAAAAGGAGTTTCGCGCGCCGCGCGGCGATGCTTGCCGCGCGCGCGCGTCGATACGCCTGCCAGTAGAGGTACAGCGTCACGCCGAAGAACAGACCGAGGAACGGTATCAGCAGCGAGCTGTAGATGTTGTAGTGCCCATAGTAGCCCCAGGCGTACTTGTACGGAGCGTCGAACGTGGACGGAAGGCTAACCGTGGCAACGGCGAACGCCACCGAGACGACCCAGCCCGCCACCAGGAGCCACTTCAAGCGGTTGCGCGTCCGCAGCACGCTACAGGTGAATTGGAGCGTCAGCGTCGGAATGAACGCGACACCGATGTGGCCGACCCGGATCCAGACGTCGGCCGCGACCGCGTTCGGCGCGACGGAGCCGCCGCTGAAACCAACGAACCAGACGGCGATGGCCAACGTCACGAAGAAATAGATGACGCCGACGTTCGATCCGCGCTCGCGCACGGCGATGATCGCGCCCATGGCGAGCGTTGGTACCGCGCAGGCGAGTTGAAGCAGCGCGTCGACGTTGCGCGTGTACCCGGAAAAATCGAGCAGGTGCGTCAGATCCACGCGCAACTCACCTTCGGCGCGAACGCAAACGCGTATGCGTGCATAGAACGTTGCATAGCCGGCCCTTCTTAAGGATTCTCCCGCCCGTTGTTGCCCGCTCGGATACGACGCAAGGGGGCTTGTGTTGGATACAAAGAGCAACATGTATGCCACGCAAGACCACCGGTAGGTTCGCGTAAGCGACTAATTTCCCCGCATCTCTTGTGTAGATAACGCACCGCCGGGCACCGTTGTGCGAACGCACCGGGTCAGTCGCGACCTGAAAAGCGGCAATAATCGAAGGGTTGACGAGCGGTCGCGACGTGCTGGCGCACCCCACCGAGGCGTCATGGCAGCGGTTTTGAGCTCGCAATGGCACCAGGGGGAGGCTAGGCAATTGGACTCGCCCGTCGTGCACGCGGTTGGTCTTATTCTTGCAACATCCGGCGTTACACAAGTAGCGGTCGGCGCTGGAACCTGTTTGTTCCGGTTCGGTGCATTTGTGGGTACCGCGGTGACAAAGCCGAGCAGGTCTTCGTCGTAACGGCGCGCGGGCGTCGGCAATACCGGAACAGGGGGGTCAGTGAATACCAAGGGTTCGAGTCAAGCAATGTCCGCGGGCTTATCGCGATCAGAACGCGATAACGATCGTTTGAACGAAATTCGCGACTGGTTGATTGCAGCCGTCGCCGAACGCACGCGCCTCGGCCGCGCCGAAATTCGGATCGACGAACCGATATACCGCTACGGCATCGATTCGTTGGAACGCGTCAACCTCACCTATCAGCTGGAGTGCTGGATCGGTTTTGAAGTGAACGAGTCGATCCTGGCGGATCTCGAAACCATCGCACAGGTCGCGGCGCATTTGGCACAAGTCGAATCGGTCGGCAAACGATGAGTCCGGATAACCAAGCGCTGCCGCTCGCCCTGGGAAGCGTGCGTGAGGCGCTCAGCAAGCGCGGCACCCGGGAACTGGATGAGGTGGCCGCCGAAATAGAGGCGGCGTTGCGGCGCCTGTCCGCGATCCATCCCTGGGCGTTTCATCTTCATGTCCAACGCGGCGCCGACGCAACCGCGCGAGTCGTTAGCTCGTCGGGTGCGGAGCGCGAGTGCATCCTCTGGACCCACAACGTGTACCTCGGTCTCAATCGCGAACCGAGAGTGATCGAGAAAACGATCCAGGCACTCGAGACGTACGGCACCGGCGCCGGCGCATCCCCGCCGGTCGGCGGTTTCACCGGGATTCACGACGTGCTGGCGCGGCGGCTTGCGCGCATGCTCGGCAAAGAAACGGCGCTCTTGTTCTCCACCGGCTATGCGGCCAACGTGAGTGCGCTTTCCGGCCTGCCGGCGCGCGGCGATCTCGTATTGCTCGACCGCGAATGCCACGCCAGCATGTTTCAGGGAGCCGCGCTTTCCGGCGCCAAGTGGATGGTGTTCCGCCACAACGATCTGGCCGATCTGAAACAAATGCTCGGGCGCGAGGAAGGTCGCCACCCGAACGTATTCGTGGCGGTGGAAAGCGCGTATTCGATGAGCGGCGATCTGTGTCCGCTTACCGAGCTACTGTCGCTCAAACGTCGATACGGTTTTCGACTCTACGTCGACGAAGCGCACACGTTCGGCTTCTATGGAACCAAGGGCCGGGGTTACTGCGACGAACTGGGCGTGCTCGACGAAGTGGACTTCGTCACATCCACGTTCTCCAAGGCGACGGCAGCGCTCGGCGGATTTGTCGCCGGGAAGGCGTCGCACTGCACGCTGCTCGAACTATCGGCCCGCAGTTACCTGGCGCAGGCGTGTTTTCCGCCGGCGCTGGCCGCGACGGTCCTTGCGGCGCTCGATGAGATTGAAACGAATGAAGCCCTCACCGCCGCGCTGCACGCCAACAACCGTTACATGCGCAAGCGCCTAACCGAGGCCGGTTTCGATTTGGGCACGAGCCAAAGCCCCATCATTCCCATTCGCATTGCCGATGTGGCAACACTGTACGAACTCGCGGCCCGTATGGCGGAGGATTCCGTCTTCGCTCAGCCCATCACCGAACCCGGCGTGAGTCCGGGCGAATCGCGTTTGCGCTTCGTCGTCACCGCCCGCCACACCTGCGCTCAGATCGATACCACCGTCGAAGTCCTCGTGCGGCACGCGCGCGCGCTGGGGCTGCTTTCCGGGGCGCGGCATGTTGGCTGAAGAAGAACGGCACCTTCGCGATCTCAGCCGCACGTTCACCGAGCGCGAGATTTTGCCGCTCCGAGCGCGCCTCGACGAAACCGGCGAATTTCCCGCGGACGTCATTCGTAAGGCCCATTCGGCCGGTTTGCTTCAGTGTCATGTTCCTGAAGAATACGGCGGCGCGGGACAGGGTCTATTCGCGATTTGTCTGATTGCCGAGGAGTTGGGGTTCGGGTGCACGGGTATCGGCACGTCGATTCTCGTGAACTATCTCGGGACCAGTACGATCCTTCTGTTCGGCGACGATACCCAGAAAGAGCGCTACCTGTCCGAGTACTGCGCCAAGCCGACGCTTTTCAGCTTCGCCTGCACCGAACCCGACGCCGGGTCCGACATGGGCGGCATCCGTACCGCCTACGAACGGCGCGGCGACGGGTACGTGATCTCCGGACAGAAGGCGTTCATCACCAACTCCACGTACGCCGACTACTTCACCGTCTTTGCGAAGCGCAAGGGCGCCAGTCGCGCCTTGCAGTCATTGACCGCGTTCGTCGTTCCCCGGAACACGCCCGGCGTGACGGTCGGCGCACCGCTGCGCAAGCTCGGCCAACACGCGTCCAACACCGCACCGGTGTTCTTCGACGGGGTCCAAGTACCCGCCGGCGCACGGCTGGGCCGAGAAGGCGAAGGTTTGAAGGTCGCGACGCACGCCCTCGCCCGCTCGCGGCTGGCGATCGGGGCGGCGAGCGTCGGACTGGCGCGCGCGGCGCTCGATTGCGCGTTCCAATACGCGCGACAACGAAAACAATTCGAAAAGCCGCTGACGGATTTTCAGGTCGTTCAGTGCGAAATAGCCGACCTGTGGGAACGCGTCGTGGCCAACCGCGCGCTGGTGCATATGGCGGCGCGGCGCTACGACGGCGGCGAGCCGGGCTTCAAGCACATCTATGCCGCGAAAGACTTTGCCTCGAAGATGGCGCTCGACGTCGCGAGCCGCAGTCTCGCCATCCTCGGCGCTTACGGCTACACCCGCGACTTTCCGCTCGAGAAGATGTTGCGCGACTCGCGCGTTCTGGAGATCTACGAGGGGTCGTCCACGATGCAGCGCCTCATGCTGTTCAACGAGCTTCTGCGCGATGGCACCGAGCCGTAAATTCGAACCCTCGCCACACGCGTTGGCAAGGGTTCCGATCGATCGCTCGTCTTCGATCGTCGAGGTGCTGAAGCGCCGGGCCGAGGCGGCGCCGACCCGACCCGTATTCACGTTCCTGCATAACGGCGAAGTGGCGCTCGAGGCATTGACGTTCGGTCGGCTGGACGCCCAGGCCGAGCGATATGCGATGGTGCTTCGGGAGACGGTCAGTCCGGGCGGCCGGGTGCTCCTGATGCTGCCCTCGGGCTATGCGTTTATTGAGGCGTTGTTCGGCTGCTTCTACGCCGGCTGCGTCGCGGTACCGGTGGCGCTGGCGCGAAAGCGAGACTTCGATTCACGGCGCCGGCGGGCGTCGGACGATACGCCGCTGGTCGAGAAGATCAGACGCGACGCCGACGCGGCCGCTCTGATCACCACCGCCGAATTGTCACGGACATTGCGTGATACCGACAACGACGCGGCACGGCTCGCCGCCGCGATCCCCCATATCCTTTCCGAAGAGTTTGCGGGCGGCACCGCCACCGTGCCGAGCGGCGGCGCGACGCGGCGGCCGGATCCCTCGACGCTCGCGTACTTGCAATACACCTCCGGTTCAACCGGTGACCCGCGCGGCGTCATGGTGAGTCATGCCAACGTCCTGGCGGCGGTGTGCGGTTCCGCGGCGGCGTTCCAAATCGGCGAGCAAAGTCGCTTCGTAAGCTGGCTCCCGCACTATCACGACATGGGGCTCGTCGGCTCGCTCCTGCAAACCATCTATTGCGGCGCTCAATGCTGGTTTATGTCGCCGCAGTCATTCATCGCAAAACCGGATCGTTGGCTGGCCGCCATCACCGACGTCGGCGCGACCATTTCGGGTGGGCCGAACTTTGCCTACGAGTTGTGTACGCGCAGCGCCGTACAACGCGCGCGCGATTTCCGCCTGGACACTTGGCGATGCGCATACAACGGCTCGGAGCCGGTGCGCCTCGACACCTTGAACGAATTTGCCGCTGCGTTTGCGGGCTCCGGATTCAACTTCGAGAACTTTCGACCCTGCTACGGCCTGGCCGAAGCGACGCTGCAAGTGAGCGGCGGCCCGATCGGGCGGGCGGCGCCGGTGCGGCGCGTTTCCGACGAAACCACGGCCGGCACGCCGCTCGAACGCGTGAGTGTGTCTTGCGGGCGTCCGGTCGAAGGCGCCGAGGTGCGCATCGTCGATCCGGATTCATTCGTACCCATACCCGACGGCGCGGTCGGTGAGGTCTGGGTGCACGCGCCGCAGGTCGGCCGCGGATATTGGGGCAAACCCGCCGCCAGCCGCGACGCGTTCGAAGCCCGCATCGCCGGCGAGACGAAAGACTTCACCTACCTACGCACCGGCGACGCCGGTGTGATGGCGGACGGAGAACTGTTCGTCCTAGGACGTTACAAGGACGCCATCATACTGAACGGCGTGAACCATCAGCCGGAGCCGATCGAAGCCACCGTCGCGGCTGCCGGCGCCGCGCAGCGCCTGGGAACGGCAGCCGCCGTCGGCGCGTCGATCGACGGTCGCGAACGCCTGGTCGTGGTCGCGGAAGTCGGCCCGCGGTTGTCGCGTCAGCCGTCGAGCCTCGCGGAGATCTGTCGCGAGCTTCGCGCCGCTATTCACCGAGTTCACGACCTGGCCGTACACACCATTGTCCTGGTGCCACACCTCACCCTTCCGAGAACGACGAGCGGAAAAGTGCGCCGACATAGAGTGAAGGAGCTATTTTTGTCGTGTCGGCTGAACGTCCTGCGAGCAGACGGCGTCGTCTCGGGAGAAGACGCCGCCGCGCCCGGCCGATCGGCCGACAATGTGCGACGTAAACCAAGCGGCGGGGCGTGCCCGCGGAAAAAGACGGCTTAGTCGTGACAGTGGGAACCCGCGACAATGCTGCTTACAAACCAGCTGCGCTCGCCTGCTGAGCTACTCGGGCAAAGATGTACTGCGGGCCGGTTGCACTTGGACGTCTTGGCGCTCGATCATTACTCGCGCTACAACCTCTCTGCCTGAAGGTCTGTGAATGGGTCGATACATCGGGGGTGTTTCACCGGAACTTTTGACACGGAAAACGAGACGAGGCCACTTATACTCAACTAAGGTTATATAGAGGTAAATCGCCTTTCGGGAACCCAGAGGGGGCGTGCGGCGTTTAACACGATCGCACCATGGAGCCGTTCCCGAGCAGAAATGGGAGATGCTTTCACGGAGGAATTGCCATGGATTCAGGTCGGTTTGGCGACAACCGGGAATCGGTCTCGTTTCTGATCTGTCGCAGCAGTGCCCGCTTTTGCGCGCTTCCACTGGCCAGCGTGGTCGAAACGATGCGCCCGCTTCCGCTCGAGCCGCTCGCCGCCATGCCGGCGTTTGTGCTCGGCGTCTCGATCATTCGCGGTGCCGCGGTGCCGGTCGTGGACGCCGCCAAACTTCTCGGTTCGGAATCCTCGTTCGCGCCGCGGCGAATCGTCACGCTTCGGGTGGGCGAGCGCCGCGTCGGTTTGGCGGTCGACGGCGTGGTCGGGGTGCACGGCATCGCCGTTTCCTCGCTCGATCAAATTCCACCGCTGCTGCGCGACGCCGGCGCCGCGACCGTCTCCGCCATTTCCACCCTCGATGCCGAGCTGTTGCTGATCCTGCAAGACGCGCGTCTGGTTCCGGATTCGGTATGGGAAGCGATCGATTCGTCGGCACCGCCGTCATGAGCCCCGCCATCGGCCGCCACGACGTTGAGCAGTTCCGTGCGCTCGTCGCCGATCGGCTCGGCTTGTGCTTCGATGATTCCAAGCTGGGTGTGTTGGCCGACGCACTGCGCCGGCGGATCGAGGCCGGCAACGGTGCCGGCGACGCTTACTTGATACGTTTGGCGGCCTCGCACTGTCCGCCGGAGGAACTGCGCGCGCTGGCGCAGGACCTGACCGTCACCGAGACCTACTTTTATCGCAGCGTCGATCAAATCCACGCCTTCGTCGAACGCGTGCTGCCTCGCTGTCTCGCGGCGAGCGCGGGATCGCGCCGGGCGCGCGTGCTCTCGGCCGGATGCGCCTCCGGCGACGAGCCCTATTCGCTCGCCATCGCCATCCGCGAGCGATTGCCCGAAGCCGCCGACCGGGTCGCGATCACGGCGGTGGACGTCAATCCGGCAATGTTGGACAAGGCCCACCAGGCCCGCTACAGCGCCTGGTCGCTGCGCGAGTTTCCGGTGGAGCTGCGCCCGCGCTGGTTTCGCGCCGAGGGGCCGAGCTTCCTGCTCGACGATGCCGTCCGCCGTGCGGTGACGTTCGAGGAACGCAACCTGGCGCACGGCGATCCCGAACTGTGGCAGGCGCAATCCTGGGATGTCGTTTTTTGCCGCAACCTGTTGATGTATTTCAGCCCGAGCCTGGCGCAGGCGGTGGTGGAACGTATCGCGCGCTCGCTGGTGCCCGGGGGTTACCTGTTCCTCGGACACGCCGAGACGCTGCGCGGGTTATCCAACGACTTTCACCTGTGCCACACCCACGACACCTTTTATTACCAATTGAGAGAAGGCGCACCCGGACGCGCGACCGATTTTGTCGCCTCCAACCGTGAACGAATCGACGGGGTTGGCGCTTCCCCGTTGAGCGCAGACTCCACCTGGGTCGACACGGTGCGGCGCGCCGCCGAGCGCATCGATGCCCTGGCCGAACTATCCAACGCCTTGTCGGCGCCGCCGCCGGCGACCGAGCGCGCGCGCGACCCGCAAGCGCTGCTGCTGCGCGCCGTGTCGCTGGTGCACAGCGGCGCGCTGGCGCCGGCGGAGCCGGTTTGCCGCGAGCTGATCGAGTGCGACGAGTTGAACGCCGGCGCGCACTACCTGCTGGCGCTGTGCCGGGAAGGCAGCGGCGATCCCGCCGGCGCCGTCGAGGAAGACCGGATCGCGGTCTATCTCGATCCCGGTTTCGCCATGGCGCGGTTGCACCTGGGGCTGCTCGCCCGCCGCCGCGGTGAACGCGAGACCGCGCGGCGCGAACTTTCCGAGGCGTTGTTGCGGTTGCGGCGGGAAGACGTCTCGCGGCTGCTGCTCTTCGGCGGCGGTTTCAGCCGCGAAGCGCTGATCACGCTGTGTCGGAGTGAACTTGGCAAATGCGGAGAGCGGACATGACACAACTCGGCACTTCCGTTGCGACGAGCGCGGCGACGCTGCGGCGCGAATTCGACAGGAGTTTCGCGCAGCCACCGCCGACCGAGACGGCGCGCCTTGAAAACATGCTGGCGGTGCGCATCGGCGGCGACGCGTATGCCATGCGCCTAGCCGAGATCGTCGGGCTCTACGCCGACCGGCGCATCGTCGCGCTGCCGACGACCTTGCCGGCGCTGCTCGGCATGGTCGGTTTTCGCGGCCGGATCGCGCCGGTCTACGATCTCGCCGCGCTGCTCGGTTACGGCGCGGCGCGCGCACCGCGCTGGCTGGTGTCGGCGCGCTGGCGCGAACCGGTCGCGCTCGCGTTCGATGCGTTCGAGGGCCAACTGATGGTCCCGGCGGCGCGCGTCCTCGCCGCGACCGGCGACGGCGGCGCCGCCCGGCCGCACGTGCGCGGCGCGGTGCAGGTCGAGGCGCTCGTGCGTCCGCTGGTGCATCTGCCCTCGGTGCTCGAAGACATTCAAAAACGGGTGGAAGCCACCCGCTCTACGACTCAATCGGCGAAGGAGCAATAGCCATGAACAAGAATTGGACATTCGGACAGAAACTGGCCGCGGGTTACGGCGTGATGGTGATCTTCGCGATCATCCTCAGTGTCGTGGCGGTCTTGGCGCTGAACTCGACCGTCGCCAGCAAGGACCGTGTCATCGACGTCAATGCGCAGATCCTGCTCGACGCGGAGCGTTTGAACACCGCAACCGAACGCCGAGTCGCGGGGCTGCGCGGATACCTGCTGGCGCGCGAGCAACATTCGCTCGATTCGTTGCGCCTGGCACGCACGGATTTCGCCGCGGTACAGGCGCGGCTGCAATCGTCGGCAACCAACGAAGAGACCCGGCGCCTGCTGGCGTCCATCGAGCGTGCCTCGGACGAGTATCGCCAGCTCAGCGACCAGCTGATTGCGCAGGCGCGCGCGCAGGCGCGACCCGAGGTCATCGAACGTGTCTTCGAGGAGAAGCTGTTTCCGGCGCGCGACCGTCTTGCCGATCAGCTCCAATCGATGATTGCGGTCGAGCAGCGGCTGCTGAAGGAAGCGGTGCGGGCGGCGAACGACGCCGCCTCCGCGGCGGTGACGTCGCTGATCGTGATGGCGATCGCGGCGGTGCTGTTCGCCGTGATCGTTGCCGTTATATTGACGCGCTCGCTTGGCCGCCAGATCGGCACCGCCGTCGGCCACGTGCAGAGTTCCTCATCGGAGCTTCAAGCCGCGGCCACGCAACAGGCGTCCGGCGCCAAGGAGCAGGCCAACGCCATGAACGAGATCTCCACCACCATCAGCGAGCTGGTTGCGACCTCGCGCCAGATCGCCGAGAGCGCGCAGCGCGTGGCGCAGATCGCCGAGCAGACGGCGTCGGCGGCGCGCCACGGCGAGGGGACGGTCGAGAAGGGACAGGATTCGGTGTCGGGCATTCGCCGACAAGTCGACCAGGTCGTCACGCACATGCTCGATCTCGGCAAGAAGTCGCAGGAGATCGGCGCCGTGCTCGAAATCGTCTCGGAGCTGGCGGAGCAGACCAACATCCT
>DASWLD010000173.1:0-7037 GCA_036396275.1 Burkholderiales bacterium | reverse complement strand
AGGTTTTGTCGGTGTACGGGTTGCGCGCGAAACCTTCCATGAAGCGCACGACGCTCATCAAGCCGACCATGTCGGCGTAAAGCATGGGTCCGCCGCGATGGATCGGGAAGCCGTAACCCATCAGATAAACCAGATCGATGTCGGACGCGCGCTGGGCGATGCCTTCCTCCAAGATGCGCGCGCCTTCGTTTACCAATGCGAACACGCAGCGCTGGATGATTTCCTGATCGGAGATCTTTCGCGGCGCGATGTCCATTTCTTTTCGGCTTTCCTCGATGACCTGATCGACGACGGGGTCGGGCAGCGCCTCGCGCTTGCCGGGTTCGTAGCGGTAGTAGCCGGCGCCGGTTTTCTGGCCGAAGCGGCCCATCTCGCAGAGTTTGTCGGCGATAACGGCCTTCGGCATTTTTGGATTTTCGGCGTACTTGCGCTTGCGCACCGCCCAGCCGATATCGCCGCCGGCGAGGTCGGCCATCCTGAATGGACCCATGGCGAAGCCGAATTTCTCGATGGCGCCGTCGACCTGCTGGGGTGAGGCGCCTTCGGTCATCATCGTCAGCGCCTCGCGCGCGTAAACCGCGACCATGCGGTTGCCGATGAAGCCGTCGCACACGCCGGACAGCACCGCGGTTTTCTTGATGGTCTTCGCGAGTTTCATCGAGGTCGCCAGCACGTCCTTCGCGGTTTTGTCGCCGCGAACGACTTCGAGCAGGCGCATGACGTTGGCGGGGCTGAAGAAGTGCAGGCCGATGACGTCCTGCGGGCGCTTGGTGAAGGCGGCGATCTTGTTGATATCGAGCGTCGAGGTGTTGCTGGCGAGTATGGCGCCCGGTTTGCACAGCTCGTCGAGTTTCTTGAAGACCGTTTCTTTCACGCCCATATCCTCGAACACCGCCTCGATCACGAGGTCGGCGTCTTTCAGGTCGTCATAAGAAAGCGTCGGCTTCAGCAACCCCAACCGGGCATCGAGCTTGTCTTTGGTGAGTTTGCCTTTGGCGACGCGGCCTTCATAGATTTTCCGAATCGCAGTGACGCCGCGGTCGAGGGCGTCCTGTTTCATTTCAAGCAGCACGACGGGAACGTTGGCGTTCAAGAAATTCACGCTGATACCGCTGCCCATGGTACCGGCGCCGATGACGCCGACTTTCTTGATCTCGCGGGTCTTGGTGTCTTCCGGCACGTCGGCGATTTTCGAGGCCGCGCGTTCGGCGAAGAAAATGTGCCGTAGCGCGCGCGACTCATCGCTCATCAAGAGCTGCGCGAACAGCTCGCGCTCGATCTTCATGCCTTCGTCGAACGGCTTCGTGACCGCCGCTTCGACCGCGTCGATACACTTCAGCGGCGCCGGGAAATTCTTCGCCATCTGGCCGACGCCGGTGCGCGCCCAGAGAATGAACGCTTCGGATTTCATGTGATTGATTTTCATGTCGCGCACGCGCTTGAGCGGCATGTTGTCCTTGACGATCTTCTCCGCCAGCGCGATCGCGTCGTCGAGCAGGTCGCCCTTCGCGAACTGATCGAACAGCGCGCTGCCCATCGCCATGCCCGCCGGCACGCTTTCGCCCGACACGATCAGGTTGAGCGCCGCTTCGAGGCCGAGCGCGCGCGGCAGCCGCTGCGTGCCGCCGCCGCCCGGTAGAAGACCGAGCTTCACTTCGGGCAGCGCAATCTGCGCATCGGGTTTGGCGATCCGATAGTGGCAGCCGAGCGCCAGTTCCAGTCCGCCGCCCATGCAGGTGCCGCCGATGGCGGCGATGACGGGCTTGCCGGAAGTTTCGATGTAGTTGATGACGGTGTGCAGATTCGGTTCGGCCAGCATCTTCGGCGTGCCGAACTCCTTGATATCCGCGCCGCCGGAGAAGAGTTTGTCGTTGCCGATGATGACGATCGCCTTGATGGCACTGTCGGTTTCGGCGCGCTTGATGCCGTCGAGGATGCCGCGGCGGACGTCGTAGCCGAGACCGTTGACCGGCGGGTTGTCGATGCGAACGACGGCAATTCCGCTGCGCGCTTGGTATTCGGTGCTGCTCATGGCGGGCTCCTGAGATGTGAGTTGCGGGCAGAATCGCGGGTCCGCAGATTATGGACTTCGCCCATACACTTGTGTACTGATATACCATACACTAATGTATCGTCTAGTAGGCGTCAACCTAATACCTCAGGAAATGGCCACCGACAAGATCGCTGTACGACCGGACAAGGGCTCGGAGAAGGAGCAACTGAGTCGGGACGCCTGGCTGGACGCGGCCGGCTCCGCTATCGCCGAAGGCGGTTTCGACGATGTACGCGTCTTGACCCTGGCCAAGCAACTTGGCGTTACCCGCGGCAGTTTCTACTGGCACTTCAACGATCACGCCGAACTCATTGTCAGCTTTCTTGATCGCTGGCGCGACCGCCGCTTGGCCGAGCTCGATTACCTGCGCATGAGCGGCGATGATTCCGAAACCGAGTTGCGTCGCATTCTGCGGTTGGCACTGAGCGAGCCCGCATGGAACACGCGGCAAATGCGAGTCGAGTTGGCCGTGCGCGACTACGCGCGCCGCGACCCGTACGCCGCAAAGATCGTCGCCGAGGTCGACCGCGGGCGCATCGAGCACTGCACGTCATTGCTCGAGAAAATAATGAACGACAAGGAACGCGCGCGCGATCTTGCGCTATTGGTCTATGTTGCTACGATCGGCGGGCGCGTCGTGTTAACCGGATTCAGCGAGGGCGAGGTCGCGGTCAATCGGATCGATCAGATGATCTCGGAAATTCTTTCTGCGAAGGGCAAGACAAGCTAGGCGGCGTCGACGGTTTTTCCCGAGGCTAGATTCAATCTCCGCATCAAGAAATTCAGGCTTACCTTTCGGTGAGTTTCAACATAGCAAACCCGTTCCGGCGAAGAATCGTAAAGTGAAATGACTGAAGCGCATTGCGCCGCCTGAAAATTCCCACGCGGCGGATTACGGTTGTGCCGAAGGCCGTGTCGTTCAAACCCCGGTTATCAGAAAATCCAAGGCAGCGACAATTTCATCGCGGTGCGAGCTGACGTTACTTACTGCCGGGCCCAATTCGGCGGCCGCGATTCCAGCAAGCTGCGGTACGAGTAGAAGATACTTGCCGCCGTCGATGTCGACGACTGGCGTCAAGTCCTTCATCGGCTTCTTGCGCAACGCCGTCAGCTTGGCCAATGGAACCACGACACGAGTTTGCAGGTCCGCGAGTAGATCGGATTGGACATCGAGGAGGTAGGGGAACGCAGACTTGGACTTCGGGTTCTTGTTCTTATGGACCGAGAATTGGGACATCAGAAGCTCCGGCTGCTATCCGAATACCCACCGTTATCCGCGAGAAACTGGTTGTAGGCGGCGATGGCATCGGCGTTGTCTTTCTTCCAGCTCTCGCGCTTCGCCGCGGCAACGCGCTGCACCAGCGCTTCTTCCAGCACCGCGGACAAATTAACGCCCGATTCACGCGCGGCTCTTAGCAGATCGCTATTGATGCTCAGGTTCGCCGACTGCCGGCGTGCCTTGCGGTTGTACACATGCGTCATGAGCCTAACCTCGCCTTTGCTCAATCTAAGTGTAGATGTACCGAGGATGCGCATCAACCACGCGCATAAACGATGCGCGATGATGCGATGCTTTTGGGCTAGTTGTTAGGACCCGTAGGGCGCATTGGCGAACGCCGTAATACGCCGAACGGTTGACGTAAACCATTCATGCGGCGCAATACGCTGCGCTATTGCACCCTACGCTGCTGAGCGAGCCCGCCTGAACACGCGCCAAATGCGAGTCGAGTTGGCCGTGCGCGACTGCGCGCGCCGCGACCCGTACGCCGCGAAGATCGTCGCTGAAGTCGACCGCGGGCGCATCGAGCACTGCACGTCATTGCTCGAGAAAATAATGAACGACAAGGAACGCGCGCGTGACCTTGCGCTACTGGTTTACGTCGCGACCATCGGTGGGTGCGTCGTGCTAACCGGTTTCAGCGAAGGCGAAGCTGCCGTTAACCGAATCGACAGTATGATTTCCGAAATTCTCGCGACCAAAGTCAGGCCCATGTCGTGACACCCCGCGTGTAGTACCAGCACTACAAAAGAAACGAACTCCCCGCGATAGTCGGATTGCTACACCCCACCTAGCATGGCGGCGTCGAAAAACAGGACGCTGCCATGAGCCAAACCGCAAAACAGGGATTCCGTCTCGGCATTTTTGTTTTCAAGGACGCCGAGATCGTCGACTTCGCCGCCCCCTACGGCGTGTTCTCGGTAGCCCGGCGCTACGACCCGGAGCTCGACGTTTTTCTTATCGCCGACGCCAACCGGCCGGTACAAGCGCAGGCGGGGTTCACCGTTCTGCCGAATTACAGCTTCAACGACGCGCCGTCGCTCGACGCGTTCCTGATCCCCGGCGGCTTCGGCACGCGCCAGGAGATGCACAACCGGCGTCTCTTCTCTTACATCGAAAATCTTTCTGAATCCTGCCTGCTCACGAGCGTGTGCACCGGTTCGTGGATTTATGCACGCATGGGGCTGCTCGACGGTCTCGCGGCGACTAATCGCAAGGAGCCGGATCGACTCGAATCGTCAAGCCTTGGCATGATCCCGATCGATCGACTCGCGAAGCTCGCGCCCGCTTGCAAAGTGAGCCGCGCGCGCGTTGTCGACAGCGGGCGCGTCGTCACCGCCGGCGGCATCGCCGCCGGAATGGAAATGGGCTTTCATTTGCTGCGCCGCGCCGGCTACGCCGAAGACTGGATCGCCGACGTCGCGCGCACGATGGAATACAAAGCCGCCTACGACATTTACCGCCGCGACGTGGAATACGCCACGCCGAATCCCCGTTCACTCGAAGCGACCAATTAGAGGAGCCAGTCATGTCGATGTTTCGCGATCCCTACGACCCCAATTCGCGACTGCACTCCAGCAGTTGCACCTGCACGAGCTGCACCGGTGCGCCCGCGCCCGCGGACGCCCCCGATTCGCAAGAGGCGTTGATCGACCGGGTTGTCGAAAGCGCGATCGTGCGCGGTATTTTCGGCCATCACGACGAAGGCCGGCGTAGTTTCCTGCGTCTCGCCGGCGGCGGAACGCTGGCAGCGGCGATCGGCGGCGTGCTGCCGCTCGATGCGGTGAAGGCTGCGGTGAAAGACGGCGGCAAGCTTGAGAAGACCAAGCTCAAGGTCGGCTTCGTTCCGATCACCTGCGCCACCCCGATCATCATGGCGCATCCGCTCGGCTTCTATAAGAAATACGGTCTGGACGTCGACGTCATCAAGACCGCCGGCTGGGCCGTCGCGCGCGACAAGTCGCTGAACAAGGAGTACGACGCCTCGCACATGCTCACACCGATGCCGCTTGCGATTAGCATGGGCGCCGGCTCGGTGGCGCAGCCGTTCTTCATGCCGGCGGTGGAGAATATCAACGGCCAGGCGATCACGCTGCACATCAAGCACAAGGACAAGCGCGATCCGAAACAATGGAAGGGCTTCAAATTCGCGGTGCCGTTTGAGTATTCGATGCATAACTTTCTGCTGCGCTACTACGTGGCCGAGCACGGCATCGATCCGGACAAGGACATTCAGATCCGCGTCGTGCCGCCGCCGGAGATGGTCGCGAACCTGCGCGCGGACAATGTCGACGGTTATCTTGCGCCCGATCCGTTCAACCAGCGCGCGGTCTACGAGAAGGTCGGCTTCATTCACCTCCTGACGAAGGACATCTGGCAGGGCCATCCGTGCTGCGCGTTCGCATGCAGCGCCGAGTTTGCCAAGACCTACCCGAACACTTTCGGCGCGCTGTTCAAGTCCATCGTCGACGCCACGCACTACTCGTCGAAGAGGGAAAACCGCGCCGAAATCGCGAAGGCGATCTCGCCGAAAAACTATCTGAACCAGCCCGAGACGGTCGTGGCGCAGGTTCTGACCGGCCGCTATGCCGACGGGCTCGGCGCCGTGAAGGACGTGCCGGATCGCATCGACTTCAATCCGTTCCCATGGCATTCGATGGCGGTGTGGATTCTCACGCAGATGAAGCGCTGGGGTTACGTGAAGGGCGACGTGAATTACAGGCAGATCGCCGAGCAGGTGTACCTGGCGGCCGAGTGCGGCAAGTACATGAAGGAACTCGGCTACACGCCGCCGGCGACGACGTATGAGAAGTACACCGTCATGGGCAAGGTGTTCGATCCGGCGCAACCGGATGCGTACGCCAAGAGCTTCAAGATCACGCGGGTGTAGGGCGACGTCGCGATGCTGTCACTGCCGCTGCGCGCAGCGATTCTGTCGGTCGTGCTTCTGCTGGTAACGCTCGGCGCTTGGGAACTTGCAAACCAAGCGCCGACGGTTGCCAAGGAGATGACCGAGTACGAAAAACTGACCGGCGGGGCGGGGGCCTCGCAGGAGGCGCAGTTGCCGACGCCGTCGCAAATCATGGCGCACGCCGGCAAGGAGCTGCGCAATCCGTTCTACGACAAGGGACCGAACGACAAAGGCATCGGCCTGCAATTGCTGTATTCGATCGGTCGCGTGCTGCTCGGGTACTTCTTCGCGGCCGCTTTGGCCATTCCGATCGGTTTCGTCATCGGCATGTCGCCGCTGTGGCAGAAGGCGCTCGATCCCTTCATTCAGGTGCTGAAGCCGATCTCGCCGCTCGCGTGGATGCCGTTGGCGCTATTCGTGATCAAGGACTCGGTGGCCTCATCGGTATTCGTCATTTTCATCTGTTCGATCTGGCCGATGCTGATCAACACCGCTTTCGGCGTGGCGACGGTGCGGCGCGACTACATCAACGTCGCGCGTACGCTGGAACTGGGGAGGGTGCGCACGGCACTTACCGTCATCTTCCCCGCCGCGGCGCCGACGATCCTTACCGGCATGCGTATCTCGATTGGGATTTCCTGGCTCGTGATCGTCGCCGCCGAGATGCTGGTCGGCGGCACCGGCATCGGTTACTTCGTGTGGAACGAATGGAACAATCTGTCGATCACCAATGTTATCGCGGCCATTATTTTCATCGGGTTGATAGGCATGTTGCTCGACCAGATCCTGGCCTT
>DASWLD010000172.1:0-11804 GCA_036396275.1 Burkholderiales bacterium | reverse complement strand
CGATCCATCTCATGGCGGCGCTGCTCGATCAGGAGGGCGGCACCACGCGGCCGCTGCTCGCACAGTGCGACGTCAACATCAACGCGCTGCGCTCGAAGCTGAGCCAGGCGCTCGACCGTCTGCCGACCGTGAGCGGCGCGGAGGGCGAGGTTCACGTCTCCAACGACCTCGGCAAGCGCCATCTGAAATTTCGACGTCATTTTATCCATGCGCATGAACCGTCCCCCCTTTTCGCGGGTGAGGAACCTCTGAACAAGTCTGTCATTCCGGCGAAAGCCGGAATCCAGGATTTAAAGACATCGGCCGTTTAGGCCGATTCTGGATGCCGGCTTTCGCCGGCATGACGACGTTGGTACTTATTCAGAGCTTCCATAAGGCACCATTGTGCTCTAAATCGGGACATCGTTGCGGTAATTCAAGGCACACGCGGGGAATCGCGCGCCCGACAACGACGATCAGTTGGCCGTCGCGTCCGGCGCCCGCAATGCCCGACTGAGCCGCTCCAGACACTCCGCCGGGGTCTTGTCCTCGCAGTGCAACAGGCCTCGAACGTCGAGACGCGCGCGGCTGCGCATCCACAGGGCCGGGACGGTGTGTCCTTCGCCGCCCACGCCGTCGATGCGCACCGGCACGATCGGCGCACCGGTCATTTGCGCCAGCAACACGACCCCGCGGCGCAGCGGAATCGGCGGCAAGTGGTCAAGATGGATCTTGCCGTGCGGGAACAGCGCCACGACTTCGCCGGCGTCGAGCGCGCGGCGCGCGGCGTAGAGCGCTTTGTGCGGGTCGCGGCTACGATCGACCGGGATGCAGCCGATCGCGCGAAACAGCCACTTAAACCACCACGGCTCGTACTCCTCGCGCGCGATCATGAAGCGCAGCGGTCGACGGCTCGCCGCGATCAGCAGCAGTGGGTCGAGTCCGGAAACGTGGTTGCTCGCAACCAGCACGCCGCCGCGCGCGGGCAGTGCCAGGTGCTTGCGCGGCAGCCGATGAAAGCGACGGCAAAAGATTCGGTTGAGGCCGTCGAGCCGATTCAGCCAGGGGCCGCCCCAATCGGCTTCGTTCGCGCGTTCGCAAATCGCGATCACGCGGTACGACAGCCAGCCAACCGCCGCGACCGGCGCCGTCACCGCGAGCGCGAGCTCGATACCGCTCACGGTTCGGTCAGTGCCGCGGCGCGGCCGCGACGTTCATCGACCGTAACCAGCAGCAACAAACCGGCGACAAAGAACACGGCCGTCGCAAGCAACGCGAGGCGATGATTGCCGTGCGAAAAATACGTAACCAGTCCGTACGTCAGCGGCCCGATCACCGCGGCGAGTTTTCCGGCGAGGCCCCAGAGGCCGAAGAATTCCGCCGATCGCGCCGGTGGCGAGAACTGGCCCACGAGCGCGCGCCCCGCTGATTGACTTGCGCCGAGCGAAATCCCAACCATGTTCGCGACGACCCAGAATCCGGCGCGGGTGTCGACGAAGTACGCCGTCACCAGCGCCGCGGTCCAGATCGCGAGCGCCACCATGAGCGTGCGCACGGAACCGAGATAGTCTTGAATGATTCCGAAACCGAACGCGCCGATCGCCGCCGTGATGTTCACCACCAGAATGAGAAAGATGTTTTCGCGCATCGTGAAGCCCATCACTTCCTGGGCATAGATTGCCGCGAGCACGACTACCGCGTTCACCCCGCAGTAATAGACCGTCAGCGTCACGAGAAATCGAAACAAGTCTTTGTAGTGACGTGCATGGCTCCAGGTGTGACGCACGCGCGCGAACCCGATGCCCAGGTAGGTTTCGCCCGGCGCCAACCGCTGGGGCCGTGCGCGCTCGCGCAACCAGATAAACGTCGGCGCCGCGGCAATGGCGAACATCGCGGCCGTGATCCACATCGTCACCGGTACGTACTGCCGCGCCGCCTGATCCTGCTCGCGTGCCCAATCGACGTAAACGAGACACAGCGCCAGCACCAGCAGACCACCGACGTAACCGAGCGACCAGCCGTAGCCGGAAATCCGGCCGATATTTTTCGCGGTGGAAATTTCCGGCAAGAACGCGGCGATGAAGTTCTCGCCGCTCGAAAACATGAAGGTCGCGATAATGACGAACGTCATCGCGAGCACGACGTCACCCGGTCGGATGACACCGAGCGCCGCGGTAAAAATCACGCAACCGATCGTCGTCAGGGCGAGAAAGCGCTTCTTTTGCCCGCCGTGGTCGGCGATGGCTCCGAGCACGGGCGCGCTCAGAAGCACGAGCGTATTGGTAATGGCCATCGCCACGGTCCACAACAGCGTCGCCGTTCCCTTCGCGTACACGCTGCCCGCGACCACTCCGACGAAGAACGCGCTGAATATCGCGGTTAGCACCACCGTCGTGTAGCCCGAGTTGGCAAAGTCGTACATGGCCCACGCGAAAATTTCACGGCGCGTGGCGGGCGTCGCCGCGGAAGCGGGGGCGCTCATTGCCCGATCCGACTACGAGATTTTCGACAACGCATATCGGTATCTATCGCCTTGACGCGGTTCTTCCGAGAGACGGGAACGGTCCACCTAAAACGGTAGATGCCCGACGATCTCGCGCGGCGCAGCATTATCTGGCGAGCAATCGATGTCAACGACCACGGAGGCGCCCCTTTTTTGCCCTCGGAGAAGGGTAGAATAAGGCTCCTCGGATGACATCAACCGGCCACCCGAATGCACGATGTAGCACCGCCTCCGCGCGAATACATTGAAGACAACGTACGCCGCGCGCTCGGCGAGGATGTCGGCAGCGGCGATCTCACCGCCGCGCTCATTCCCGCGGATAGCCGATCGCGCGCGCGGCTGATCACGCGCGAAGACGCGGTCCTGTGCGGAACGGCCTGGGTCGACGCGGTGTTTCGCAATCTCGACCCGAATATTCATACCGCGTGGGAAGCGCGCGACGGCCACCGCGTGTCCGCCAACCAAGTCCTATGCCGCATCGACGGACCGGCGCGCGGGATACTCACCGGCGAACGCACCGCGCTCAATTTCCTGCAAACGCTTTCCGGTACCGCCACCGCCGCTCGGCGTTACGTCGACGCGGTTCGCGGCACATCGGCGGTGATTCTGGACACGCGCAAGACGTTGCCCGGATTGCGGCTCGCGCAAAAGTACGCGGTCCGGTGCGGCGGCGCGCACAATCATCGTATCGGCTTGTACGACGGAATCCTTATTAAGGAGAACCACATCGCCGCCGCCGGTTCCGTCGGCGCCGCCGTTCGCGCCGCGCGCGCCGCCGCGCCGGCCGGCGTCTTCATCGAAGTCGAAGTGGAAAATCTCCACCAACTCAACGAAGCGCTCACCGCCGGCGCCAAACGCATTCTGCTGGATAATTTCTCCCTCGACGACATCCGCCGCGCCGTCGGCGTCACCCGCGGACACGCTCAGCTCGAAGTGTCCGGCAACGTAACCCTGGAAACGATTCGGCCGCTCGCCGAGACCGGTGTTGATTTCATTTCCATCGGGGCGATCACGAAGCACGTGCGGGCGGTGGATCTGTCGATGCGGTTTGAGGACTAGCCCTGTTTTCTTTTCCCTACGTGTTGTTCAGCCGCGCCAGCCCGAGACCAAACCGCGAAGCGCCGCCGACCGGATCCGGCGTCGGCTGCAACGACAGGTTACGCGGCGGCGTTTTCTACCTTCCCCGGCAACTTGCTAAGG
Organism: Burkholderiales bacterium; assembly: GCA_036396275.1. Lineage (GTDB taxonomy): Bacteria > Pseudomonadota > Gammaproteobacteria > Acidiferrobacterales > Sulfurifustaceae > JACQFZ01. The sequence continues at coordinate 8,122 of DASWLD010000172.1, read as the reverse complement.
ATGAGCTTTTTAAGCTCGACTTTGTTGCTGGCATTGTCGATGTCGATCCCGACCAACTTCCCGTCTGCGTCGTAGTCCAGAACGACCCCTTCGGAAATCTCTCGACTCTCGGCGCTCGGTCGTTCGGCTAAATCGATGTACAGCGAGTCGGTTTCGGGATGGTAGTTCAGTTTCATGGCTTGAAGCCTCGGTCTGGAAACGCATTGTGTATAGTCACTCTATCCTCGAGTGTAACCACTCTCAAGTAACGACCTTCGAGTTCGGGGATCGCCGTCCAAAATCGGTATCGATTGTGTTCCTGCGGCTCCGAGCGAACAGCGTTCTCGATCGCATATATGCACCACGCCTTCTTGATGTAGGGACGCTTGCGCAACACTTCGCGCTCGAAATACTCGGTGAACTTGTAGTCAGCCATCTATCGTCGCTTGAGAAGACTGCAACAGCGCGGATTGTGCCGTATAACGAAGAATGAACGGCCCAACGACGGTTAATTGGGTCATCGAGCCATGTCCGTTTGGAAATTCATTTTCAAATCATAGCGCTTCTCGTGGCGCTTGGGTCAATCGAGTCGTGATATACGGCAGTCTTGGCGTTGAGCACCCGGCGGACCGTAGAACTGCCGTATAGCATCAATGAACCGTGGAATGGGAAGCGGTTTGGCAATCAGGCAGTTGAGCAGACAGTACGCGCGAAAAATATTCCCGACGAGGTATGGGCCCATAGGTCAGATGCTGTTTTCATATACAGTAGCCGACCAATTTAGTAGACCAAGCGAAAGACGGTTGCCGGTCCTGCCCTCTGCCGTACGCCAGTTCAAAGAACGATACCTATTTCTTCGGCGCCAACCGCAACCCCACCAGCGTAATGACCCCCTCCCGCATTTCGCGCACGACAAACTCGACACTCCCCAATCGGCATCGGTCTCCCACCACCGGCCGGCGTTTGAAGCGCTTCGCGAGATAGTCCGCCAGCGTTTGCGCGGCGATGTCGGCGTCGACCTTGAAACCGTACGCCATCGACACGTCGCCGACGCGCGCGTCGCCCTTCAGCACGAAGTCGCCGAAGAAGTGATGCTCTTCCAGATAATCCGGCTGCGGCATCGCCGCGAACAATTTGTCGAGCGCGCTCACCGCGCGACCGGGCGCCAGCAGATACACATAGTCATTCGGTGTCAGCGCCTCGATATCGGCGATCGAAAAGCTCTCTTGCCCGCGGATAACGGCGAGCGCACGCGTGCCCGGCGGCAGCCGCAACTTGCCCGGCGATTCGCCGACCGCCGCCGCATCCGGCGTGATGCGATAGCCGACGAGTTCCTGCTCGAACTGACCCGGCACGTCCAGGTTGACGCGCTGCACCGCCCCGCGGTTGGCCGGCACTTGCAAGTTCAACCAATGCGCCACCGGCGCGACCGTCCAGCCTTGCACCAGCAACGACACCAACACGACGAAGAACGCCACATTGAAATAGAGCTGCGCGTTTTCCAGACCGGCCAATAGCGGGAACAACGCGAGAATGATCGGCACCGCGCCGCGCAAACCGACCCACGAGATGTATAGCTGCTCGCGCCACGGGAATCGAAACGGCGCGAGCGACACCACGACGGCCACTGGACGAGAAACCAGCATCAACACAATCGCAATCGCAAGCGCGAGCCCGGCATGGTCGAGCAGCGCCGTCGGCGTCACCAACAGCCCGAGCACCAAGAACATCACGATCTGCGCGAGCCAGGCAAGACCGTCGTGCACGCGCAGAATATTTTGCGCCGCATGCAAGCGACGGTTGCCGAGAATCAGACCGGTCAGATAAATCGCGAGGAAGCCGCTGCCATCGAGCGCCGACGTCGCACCGAACGTGGCGAGTCCGCCGGCCATCGCGAGCAGCGGATAAAGTCCGCTGACGAGATTGAGGCGGTTGATCAGCCACACAAGCGCGTAGCCGGCGGCAACGCCGAGTGTCGCGCCGATAACCATCTGCTTCACGAACTCGACCACGATCATCGCGTCGAGGTCGGCGCGGCCGGCCGCCAGCAATTCGACCAGGGCGATGGTCAGGAACACAGCCATCGGGTCGTTCGTGCCCGATTCGATCTCGAGCGTCGCGGCGACGCGCTGCTTCAGTTCCATGCCACGCACGTGCAGCAGGGAAAACACCGCCGCCGCGTCGGTCGAACCGACGATTGCGCCGATCAACAGCCCCTGCATCCAGGGCAGGTCCAGAACCCATGCGGCGAACAGCCCGACGGTTACCGCCGTAACGACCACACCCACGGTCGCCAGCGACACCGCCGGCCAGAGTCCGGCGCGAAAGGTTTCCGCCCGCGTGCGCAGCCCGCCGTCGAATAAGATCACCGCCAGCGCCACGGTGCCGACCAGATGCGCAAGCTGCACGTTGTCGAACTTTATTCCGCCGGGACCGTCCTCGCCGGCGAGCATCCCGATCAATAGAAACACCAGCAACAGCGGCGCGCCGACGCGCGAGACCGCCGCGCTCGTGACGATGCTCACGAGCAGAAAAACCGCGCCGATGAGAATTAGATGGGCCGTAAGCTCCATGTCGAAAAATACCCGAGGGCAAAGCGGAAATTAGCAGCTTTTTCGCGCGCGCTCACTACGATTCACGCGGCGACCGCCCTCGCCTTCGCACCGCGCGGGAATCGCGCTGGTCGCGAATCAGTCGTTTGCGCGGGGCAACGTCGGACAGATATTGGTGCGTAGGTAGTTTACAAGCCGATTGCGCATCGCCGGCGACCGAAAAGCTTCGATGTGTCCGACACCTTCGACCTTCCAAAATCGCTTCGGCTCGCGAGCCGCCGCGAACAAGCGCTCGCTGATCCCGCGCTCCTGCCTGAATCAACCCGCGTGCGTGATTCCTTCCGCCAGCACGATCACCGCGACACCGAGGGTAATCAGCGTGAGTTGCTGAAACGTGGCGCTGAACTCGGGCCGGCGGTGCAAACCGGGGATCAAATCGGCGACGGCGATGTAGATGAAACTCGCGGCCGCGATGGCCAAGACATAAGGCAACGCGGCATGCGCGAACGAGAGCGAAAGATAGGCGGCGACGCCTCCCACCACCATCGTCAGACCCGACAGCAGGTTGTAGAGCATGGCGCGGGCCGGGGTGAAGCCGCTCTTCAACAGGATCGCGAAGTCGCCGAGTTCCTGCGGAATTTCGTGCGTAATGACGGCGACGCTGGTAACGATGCCGAGATTCACGTCGGTGAGAAACGCCGCGGCGATCAGCACGCCATCGACCATGTTGTGTACGCCGTCGCCGACCAGGATCAGGCTGCCGGCGGCGGCGCTGCGCGCGCGCGCGACGTGATCATCGTGAAAATGCGTGCCGGCCCCGGTCGGTGTGCCGCCGTGCGCCTCGCAATCGTATACGTGGCAGTGGCGCCAGATCACCATCTTTTCGAGCATGAAGAACACGAGCAATGCGATCAACACGGTGAGCGCCACGCTGTACGCGCTGACCCCATCGGATTCGAGCGCATGCGGGAGCAATCCGAGAAAGGCGGCGCCGAGAAGCGTTCCGATCGCAAAACTTACCAGCGCCGGCATAAGGCGCTCGCGCCATCGCTCCGACAGCAGCAATATCATTCCGGCGGCGAGCACGCCGAGAACGCCGCCGGCGGCGGTAAGAGCGACGATCCACAACAGCAAAGGGTCCAATGACGCGCTCGCTTGTGTAAGTTCGGCGGCATGATACCCGATCGCCCACGCCGAGCGGTAAGGTTGCCTACGCGAGCCACACGAGCGACGCCATGCGGCCGGTGGTGCCGTCGCGTCGGTAGGAGAAGAAAAGATTGGCTTGCGTGGCCGTGCAATATTCGCCGCCGTAGATCGCCGTAACACCGCATGCGCTGAGTCGCCTACTGGCGAGACGATAAATATTCATGGTCCACTTGCCGGGTCGGCCCGGCTCGAACGCGGAAACGGCGTCGGCGTCGTGCGCGACAAATGCCTCGCGAACCTCACCGCCCACCTCATACGCCTGCGCGCCGATGGCAGGACCGAGCCACGCCATCAGTTCGTCGGCGGGTGACCGAAATGCGTGCAACCCCGCCTCGACGATGCCGGATGACAAACCGCGCCAGCCGCCGTGCAACAAACCAACTTCGGTTCCTTGCCGGTTGCAAATGGCAATCGGAAGACAATCCGCGGTGAGCACGGCGCATACCCGGTTCGACCCTCGCGCGTAAAAGCCGTCGGCCTCGACGTCGGCCGCAGCGGTCGCGTCATCCAACACGTTCGTGCCATGAACCTGCTTCAGCCAAATGGGATCGCTCGGCAGCGCAGCGGCGGCCCGAAGCCGCGCGCGATTCTCCGATACGTGCGCCGAATCGTCGCCGACGTGCGCGGCAAGATTGAGCGAACGGTAAACGCCCTGGCTACAGCCGCCCTCGCGCAGCGTGCTTAGGGCACGGACGTTTCTTGGCGCTGGCCAGTCGGGAAAAAGAAATTTCACGCGATCAACGCGCACGCCGCGATCGGTTGCGTGGGCGCGGCTTCGCGCGCGGCGGCGTCAACCCAGCCGATCGGTATAGCTCGCCCAATTTCTCGGTATCGAGATCGCTGCTTCGGCCAGCCCGCAGCAGTCTCGGAAGCTGCACCGTCCCGTAGCGGACGCGAATCAACCGGCTCACTTTCGCACCAACCGCCTCCCACATTCGGCGCACTTCGCGGTTGCGCCCTTCGCGCAGCACCACGTGATACCAGTGATTCGCGCCGGTGCCGCCGGCGTCGGTAACGCTTTCGAATCGCGCCGCGCCGTCGTCCAACGTCACACCGGCGGTCAGTCGCTGCAACGACTCGGGGGCAACCGCGCCGAGGACGCGCACGGCGTACTCGCGTTCGATCTCGGCCGATGGATGCATCAGGCGATGCGCCAGCTCGCCGTCGGTGGTGAACAGCAGCAACCCGGAGGAATTCACGTCAAGCCGGCCGACCGCGATCCAGCGGCCGTTTCGAATGGGCGGCAACTTGTCGAACACGGTCGGTCGGCCTTGCGGATCGCTGCGCGTCGTGATCTCGCCTTCCGGCTTGTGGTACAGCAGCACGCGCGGCTTCGGCGCCAGCGTCGGCTCTGGCAGCGCGCGGCCGTCGATGCGCAGCCGCTGCCCCGCCCGCACCCGATCGCCGAGCTCGGCGGCGCGTCCGTCGACGGTGATGCGCCCTTCGGCGATCCAGCGTTCCATCTCGCGCCGCGACCCGACACCCGCGCGCGCGAGAACTTTCTGAAGTTTCTCGCCCTCGGGAGCCAACCGATCCGGTGTGCGGTGTTTTCCGTTCACGATCGCTCGGAACCGTGAGCGCGTGAGGGCGCGAGATCGCGAGTGGAAATGCGTCGACCTCTCGCTCTCACGCCCTAACGCACTCGCGCACTAGTCGCCCGGCTTCGCCGAATGCGTCAACGCGGAAACGGTCTCGCCTTCGGTCGCGTCGTTCGACGCCGCGCGGCGCGGCGCGTCCTCGCCGTTCGCGTCGGGTTCGACCGGCGTCGCCGCGACCGGTTGATCGAGCAGCGGCATTTGGCCGCTCGCCACGGCGCGCTGATCGAGCTCGGCGCCGATCGCGCCGATGTCGCGCAGCTCCGAGAGCGGCGGCAGCTCGTCGAGCTTGCCGAGATTGAAATATTCGAGGAACCCGCGCGTGGTTCCATAAAGCGCCGGACGGCCCGGCACTTCGCGCCGCCCGACTTCGCGCACCCAGTCGCGATCGAGCAGCGCCCGAATGATGTCGGTGCTGACGGCCACGCCGCGAATGTCTTCGATGTCGCCGCGCGTCACCGGCTGGCGATAGGCGATGATGGCGAGCGTTTCGAGAGCCGCGCGCGAGTGGCGCGACGGCCGCTCTTCGACCAGCTTGCTCAGCCACGATGAGTATTTGTCGCGCGTCTGCAGCCGGTACGCGCGATCGACTTGCTTCAGTTCGAAGCCGCGCCCCCGGTATTCCTCTTCCAGCAGCTTCAACACGGCGCGGATTTCCTCGCGCGTCGGGCGCGTGTTCTCCGGAAACATCGCGGCCATGCGGTCGACGGTCAACGGCTGGCCGGCGACGAGCAGCGCCGCTTCGATGATGTTCTTCAGCTCGCTCGATTGCTTGGCCATCAGGCAGCCGCCTTCACATGGATCGGCGCGTAAGGTTCTTGCTGAATCACGACGATCAGCGATTCCTTGATGAGTTCAAGTATCGCCATGAAAGTGACGACCAAACCGAGCCGGCCTTCGCGCGGTTCAAACAGCGTTTCAAACGCGATGAAATCGGCGGCGCCGACGCGCGCCAGAATTTCGGTCATGCGCTCGCGCACGGAAAGCGCCTCCAGGCGGATGCGATGGTGCCGGTACAGTTCGGCGCGCTCCATCACTTGTTTGAACGCGTCGATCAGCTCGTGCAGCGCCACGCTTGGCGGCGGCTTGCGATGCGATAGGTGGTCCGTCGAGGTGCTGACCAAATAGATCTCCCGACCGATGCGCGGCATGCGCTCGATACTCTCGGCCGCTTGCCGGTAGCGTTCGTACTGCTGCAGCCGGCGGATCAGCTCGGCGCGCGGATCGTCTTCCTCGTCTTGCGTTTCCGGCCGCGGCAGCAACATGCGCGATTTTATTTCGGCCAGCATCGCCGCCATCACCAGATACTCCGCCGCCAATTCGAGTCTCAACTCCTGCATCAATTCGATGTACCCCATGTATTGCCGCGTCACCTCGGCGATGGGTATGTCCAAGATATTCAGGTTCTGTTTGCGAATGAGATAGAGTAACAAATCGAGCGGACCCTGGAAGGTTTCCAGGAACACTTCGAGCGCGTCGGGTGGAATGTATAAATCCTGCGGCAACTCGAACGCATCGCCGTTGACGCGCGCCACCGGCGCGTCGGTCGGCGGATTTTCGCCGGTTGTCATTTGTAGCCGAGTCCCATCACGGATCGAACCTCCACCAGGGTCGCTTCCGCCACCTCTCGCGCTTTGCGCGTGCCGTCGGCAACGATGGTGCGAATCGTCGCACCGTCGCGCGCGAGTTCCGTCGCGCGCGCCTGAATCGGCGCAAGCTCGGCAAGCACCGCGTCGATGACGCGCTGCTTGCAGTCGAGACAACCAATGCCGGCGGTCGTGCATCCCTCGCGCACCCAGTTTTGCGTCGGACCGTCGGAATAAACCAGGTGGAACTGCCACACCGGACACTTGTTCGGATCGCCGGGATCGGTGCGGCGCACGCGCGCCGGATCGGTCGGCATGGTTCGCAGCTTCTCTTCGACCTGTTTCGGCGGGTCGCGCAAGCTGATGGCGTTGTCGTACGATTTCGACATCTTGCGTCCATCGAGACCCGGCATCTTCGCCGACGGCGTCAGCAGCGGCTGGGGCTCGGGTAGGATTATTTTACCGCCGCCTTCGAGGTAGCCGTACAGCCGCTCCTTGTCGCCGAGCGAGACGTTTTTTTGCCGATCGAGCAACGCCCGCGCCCGTTCAAGCGCCTCGCGTTCGCCGCGCTCGGTATAGGCCGCGCGCAGCTCGCGATACAGTTGGGCGTTCTTCCTGCCGAGTTTTCGTATCGCCTCTTCCGCGAGTTTTTCGTACCCCGGCTCGCGGCCGTACAAGTGATTGAAGCGGCGCGCCACTTCGCGCGTCAACTCGACGTGCGGCACCTGGTCTTCGCCGACCGGCACGAACGAAGCGCGGTACGCGAGGATATCGGCGCTTTGCAGCAGCGGATAGCCGAGAAAACCGTAGGTCGACAGATCCTTGTCCTTCAACTGCTCTTGCTGGTCCTTGTACGACGGGACGCGCTCGAGCCAGGCGAGCGGCGTAATCATCGCGAGCAGCGTCATCAGTTCCGCGTGTTGCGGCACGTGCGACTGGATGAATAAAGTCGAATAGTTCGGGTCGATCCCGGCCGCGATCCAGTCGACGACGATGTTCCAGACGTGCTCCTCGAGTCCTTGGGGGGTGTCATAGCCGGTCGTCAGCGCATGCCAGTCGGCGACGAAGAAAAAGCAATCGTACTCGGTCTGGAGCTTGACCCAATTCTTCAGGACGCCGTGGTAGTGGCCGAGGTGCAGCAACCCGGTCGGGCGCATCCCGGAAAGCACGCGCGGCGCCTGCGACGCCAAAACGGCGCTCATCT
>DASWLD010000171.1:0-3190 GCA_036396275.1 Burkholderiales bacterium | reverse complement strand
CGCAACGCGACGTCGACGATGACGGACTCAATCCCTTCGAGCGGTCGATTCTCGCGGTAGCCGTGCCAGGCACGAAAGAAAACGTCACGTAGGTTGGCGCGATCCGTGGCGAACATCGATCTAACGAGCGCGCGCGCGACGCATGCGACATGCTCCCCCTGTCCCCCGGAGCGAGAGGGATGGGGAGATGGGGCGCCGTCTCGCCGACGTGTTCATCACGCTCGCGCGCTGAACAGTCCGAGGACGGTCGAATATTGATATAAGTGATTCGATTCATCGAGCGGACCGAGTTCACCGTTGCCGTACATGCCGATGACCGGCAATTGCGGAAAGCGTTTCGCCAACGCGTCGAGATCGCGATCGCGATTGCCGTAGAAGTGCGGACCGCGGCCCATGCAGGGAAAGAGCAGCGCGAAGTCCGGCATCGCGCGCAGTTTCGTCGCGGTTTGTTCGATCGTCTGGCGCATCTCGCGCTCCGCCGTCAACGCGTCGCGCATCGCCCAGAACAGTCGCTCGCCGCGGCTGAGCGGATGCGACAACGTGATCGATTGATCGCGCGGATTGGCCGAGACGATATGGTTGAGCCGATAGCGTCCCTCGCGGATGGCGGTCATCGGATCGCCGAACGTGACGCCGCCCATGATGAGATGCAGCGGCATGCGCTCCATCTCGCGGACGCCGGCGGGGAGCGACTTCACCAAGACATTCAGTGCCGGGTAGTTACCGAGTCGCTTGACGTCGTAACCCTGCACTTCGGCGACTTCGATCGGCGACGTCAGCGCACGCACGCCTTGCGAGGCGCCGATCGCGCCGCGCACGCCGAAGAAGCGCGCGTCGGCGCGGCCGCCGTCCGTTACGCGGCTGTTGCTCCACACTTTGAACGGTCCGTGACCGAATAAATCGCCGGAGATGGCGCCGATCCGATGTGCCGGTACGTCGAGCCAATCGGCCGAAAGCCCGCTCGGCGTGCACAGACTGAGCAGCACCGCATCGTCGTCGGTCGCGTCCCCGTGCGGCGGTGCGAGCGAGATCGGATCGGCGAACACCATGGCCGCCGCGCCGGGTGCATCGAGCACCCATTCTTCCTCGGTGAGGATGCCGGCCGCGGTCGCGCCGATCACCTGCAGGCAGCCGGCCGCGCGCGCGGCGCCGCGTACGGCGGGTTCGGGATTCGGCGCGTAATGCGGCGTGAGAAACAGCAGGACCGCGCTCGCACGCGTCAGCTTCGCGCGTTTGAGCGCCCGGGTCACGGCGCGCGCCGCGTGCTCGGGTTGCACGCGGCCACCGTAGCTCAATCCCGTGCTTGCCGCCAACGCGCCCATGGCCTAACTGTATCGTGCCGCCCGTCCAATTCCTAGATCGGGACCGGGCGCGCCGGACGTCGGAGTGGTTTGTTCCGCGCCACGCGCGTGATGGCGGCGATTGCGGGTCGGTTGCGCGGGGTGTCGGCGGAGTTCGTCGGCGTCGCGGTTTGCCGGCTCTTCCCGGGATAGGCGCAAAGATCGCGAATCGGACAAAGCGAACAGCGCGGCGCGCGCGCCGTGCACGTGTAGCGGCCGTGGAGGATCAGCCAGTGGTGTGCGTCGCGCTGATAGGCGCGCGGCACGACGCGCAGGAGTTCAGTTTCAACGTCGCGCACGTTGCGACCGGGGGCGAGGCCGGTGCGATTGGCGACGCGAAAGATATGCGTGTCCACCGCGATCGTCGGTTCGCCGAACGCGGTATTGAGCATGACGTTCGCGGTCTTGCGGCCGACGCCGGGCAGCGCCTCGAGTTCCGCGCGCGTGCGCGGGACTCGGCCGCCGTGTTCCGCCAGAAGCAATCGCGAGGTCTTGACGATGTTGGCGGCTTTGGTGTTGAACAGACCGATCGACTTGATATGACGCTTAAGCCCATGCTCGCCGAGATCGGAGATCGCCCGCGGCGTGTTTGCGACTTTGAATAACGTCTCGGTCGCTTTGTTGACACTCTTGTCGGTCGCCTGTGCCGACAGGATCACCGCCACCAACAACTCGAAGGCTGACGCGTACCGAAGTTCGGTCGTCGGCGCCGGATTGGATTTCTTGAGGCGCTCGAATAGGGCGCGTACGGTCGCGGGCTTTAGGCGGCGCGTTCGGGTCTTCTTCGACGTTGCGCCCGGACGCAACGCACGAGCCGAGGAACGCTTATCCACTTGACGAAGAGCGACGGCGACGCACGCGCGCCACCGCCGCGGCGATTTCGGCGCGAATGGTTTCCGGCGTCGGAATTGCGCGTATCGATTGGTCGCGCCGAGTCGAAGGTTCGGTCTTCACCCTCGGCTGCGTTCGTGGTCGAACCAGCCGTGCCGCGCGCGCGGCGGTGCGTATGCGCCAAACGTCGGTTTCGCCGCGCGCGTATTCCGGCCACGGACCGTCGCTCGTGGCGGGCGGCACGGCCACGAGGTCGATGCAATCGACCGGGCATGGCGGCACGCACAGTTCGCAACCGCTGCACTGCGCCGCGATCACGGTGTGCATCCATTTGCGCGCACCGACGATGGCATCGACCGGACAGGCATCGATGCACTTGCGGCAGCCGATGCAGCGCGATTCGTCGATTACCGCGCGTCGCCGCGGTTCGTGCTTGCCGAACGCCGGGTCGAGCGGTTTCGGCTCAACGCCCAGTAGGCGCGCAAGCAGCCGAATCGTCGCGTCGCCGCCGGGCGGGCACTGGTCGATGTCGGCGCCGCCGTTCGCGAGCGCCCGCGCGTAGGCTTTGCAGCGCGGGTAGCCGCAGCGGGTGCATTGCGTTTGCGGCAGCGCGGCGTCGAGTTTTTCGGCGAGCGCTTCGTGGGTCGCGGTCGTCATGCGCGCCAGTATGGCGAGCGGCGACGCGGCCGGCAATAATGCCGGCGTGAACGAGCGATATTCCTTCGGCGAACGCGGCGGTTGGTGGGTGGCGACGCAAGTCGTGCTGCTGACGGCGATCTTCCTTCTGGCGCCGTGGACGTCGTCCGCAGCCGGCGGTGTCACGCGGCCGCCGCAGGTTCTCGGCATGCTCGCGATAGTAGCGGGCGTCGGCGTTCTTGTTGCCGGCTTCGTGTCGCTCGGCTCGTCGCTGACGCCGTACCCAAGACCGCGCGGCGATGCCGTCTTGGTCACGCGCGGGATCTATCGGTTCATGCGCCATCCAATCTATACCGGCTTGATTGTCGGCGCGCTCGGCTGGG
>DASWLD010000170.1:0-42692 GCA_036396275.1 Burkholderiales bacterium | reverse complement strand
TCGACCTCTATCCGCTCGACGGGCCGTCTTTCGCGAAACGACGAGAAGACCCGTCGGACGGATGTCCTGCTAACGCGTTTTCTGGCGAGTGGCGACTTTGGCCTTGGTTCCTTTTTCCTCGGGGGGCGATGACGTCACTTTCTTGCGCACGATCGAAGCGTTGGCCGAGACCATCTGTAGGAAGACCGTATTCGCCGGCATCCCGCGGCTTTCGAGCTCGCCCAGGGCACGCTTCGTGTAACGCACCGTCGCCAGCTCGATGCGGCTGAGCGCCGCTTCGCTCAGGTGAATGATTTCAACGCCCGAAGCGATCATGACCTTGCGGCCGAGGTCTTCCTGGGCGTCAAGTTGCGCACCGTAGCGCCGCGCGGCCTCGGGGCCGGTGGTGTCGTCGATAAGTTTCTTGAGATCCTTCGGCAGCTGGCTGTATTTCTTTTCATTCATCACCAGGAAAAACGTGACCGAATTGAAGCCGGGTTCGACCGAGTACTTCGAGACCTCGTGGATGTGGAACGGGCGTACCGCCTCGTACGGAAAGATCGCGCCGTCGAGTTCGCCCTTCTTCATGGCTTCGGCGACTTTGCCCGGCGCCATTTCGACCGGAAGTCCGCCGAGCGCCTTTACCGCTTCGCCCACCGGCGCGCCCGAGTAGCGCAGGCGCAGACCCTTGAAGTCCGCGACCGAATCGATGCGCTTATGGGCAAGATGTATCTTGAGCGGCGGAGAGGATAAAAGGAAAAGGATTTTCACCCCGAGGTGTTCTTTTGCAAGATATTTCGGCGCCAGCTCGGTAAGTCTTGCCGAGCTTGCCGCCCCTTCTTCGACCACGAACGGCAGTTGCGCGACTTCCGTCAGCGGGAATTTCCCGGGCGTGTAACCGTGCAACGCGAGCGAGATGTCGACATCTCCGTTGACGGCGAGGTCGTACTGTTTGGGCGGCGGCCCCAGCTTGCCCGCGGGATAAACATCCAGCTGCAATCGGCCATTGGATCTGTTCTTGAGTTCTTCGCCCCATTCGACGAGCCCTTTTGAAATCGAGTGGCCCGGCGGCAGGAAATGCGACACCTTTAGTACGATCGGCGACTGGGCGAACGCATCAAGCGTCGGTCCCGTGGCGCCGCCGACTACCCCCACTAGTATCAGGCAGAGAAACTTCAGATAGCCTTTCATCTTTATTACCTCAAAGGAAATTTGCGTCGGATTTCCGAATCACTCGTGTCCAGAGCGGATGCAGCGATGGGCTTCCAGCGCATCTCCTCTATAAATATAGCGGCGCATTGGCGAGCTGCAACCGCCCGATTTCAAAGAAGAATCAGGAAAAGAGAACGAACGAAGTGAAGTTCGATGGTCGGACGGGGTGGAAAACCTTGTTGCGGGAGATTTCAAGAATCTTCGAGTTCTTGAAGATACCGGTGTAAAACTTCGCGGCCTCTTCGGCCTGGTTGTCGAACCGTAAACAAAGGGAAATTTTCGGCATGGGCGGTCTCCTGTGTCGGCGGTAAATCGCGGGCTCCAGCGCAAGGACGATCGGCGTGCGCGCCGGCCGACAGCGCGCCTCGTCGATAACGTCCCGGCACTTTCAACCCCGTGGCCGCAACGCTACCATGCGCCACCGCCCCCGCGATGAGGCATGCGATCTCCACGATGAACGTTCGGCCAATGGCGCTCTCGGGGGCGCTGCACTCGCCCCATCGCGCGGCGCTACAGGGGCTGGGCGTAAAGGAGCTTTGTTTGTGGTTATATTGTTTTTTCGTTCGATCCTAGGAGCATTCATGGAACACCCGAACCGCCGTCGTGATTTCGCGGTTGCATCGATCTTGGCGCTAATCGTTGGACTATCCGTGTTATTTCTTGCGACTCTCATCGCGTCGGCCCAATCGGCGGTCGCGACCGTGCCCGGCATGCCGCCGGTGATCGACCCGGCGAATCTTTACAGCGAAACGGCGGCGGACCGAATGAGCCCGAGCGTGGCGGGGGACCTCGCGCGGGTGTATGTCCCGAACCGGCGCTCGAACGACGTTTACGTAATCGATCCGTCGACGTTCAAAGTTGTCGACAAATTCAAAGTCGGCATCAATCCGCAGCATGTCGTGCCGTCGTGGGACATGAAAACGCTGTGGGTCACGAATAACGCCGAGCGCCGAACCGACGGCACGCTGACGCCTATCGACCCGAAAACCGGCAAGCCCGGGAAATACATCGCCGTCGACGATCCGTATAACATGTATTTCACGCCGAACGGCGATCGCGCTATCGTCGTGGCGGAAGCGTACAAGCGGCTCGACTTCCGCGATCCGCGGACAATGGCGCTGAAATCGACGATCGCCACGCCGAAGTGCGGCGGCATCAACCACGCGGATTTCTCCATCGACGGCCGCTACGCGCTCTTCACCTGCGAATTCGGCGGCGGCCTCGTCAAGATCGATCTGCTCAATCGCAAGGTCGTCGATTACTTGAAGCTGTCGAAACGCGGGATGCCGCAAGACATCCGCATCTCGCCCGACGGAAAAGTTTTCTACGTTGCCGATATGATGGCCGACGGCGTGTTCTTGATCGATGGCGATAAATTCAAAGAAATCGGCTTCATCAAGACCGGCGTCGGGAGCCACGGCCTCTACCCGAGCCGCGACGGCAAGAAACTCTACGTGGCCAACCGCGGCTCGAACAAAGTATTCGGACCCAAAGGCGGTCCGGGCAGTGTGTCGGTGGTCGATTTCGCGACGCGCAAAGTCGACGCCACCTGGCCCATCCCCGGCGGCGGCAGCCCCGACATGGGCAACGTCAGCGCCGACGGAAGATATTTATGGCTCTCGGGTCGTTTCGACGACATGGTGTACGCGTTCGATACCGCGACCGGCGAAGTGAAAGCGAAAGTGCGCGTCGGCCTGGAACCGCACGGCCTCACGGTGTGGCCGCAACCGGGGCGGTATTCGCTCGGGCATACGGGGAATATGCGCTAGGGCAGTGAACCCAGCTTGCCGCTATCGCGTCGGCCGAGCCTTCGTCAAGTTCCTGACTCTTCGGCGAAGTGACAATTGTCGGCGTGATCGATCGATTGGTGAATTAGGCCGCGGCGGGAATTCCGAGCGGCGTCTATGCTTGTCCCTATGGGCGGGAATATGGACGCGACGCAGACCGCGCGCCAACGCGAGGGGCTGATCACACTTACGGCAATGCACTACATCGAGGAGCATGGGCTTCTCGATGGCGCGCAGTTGAACGACGCCAAGGAAAGTCTGCGAGCGCTGTTTCTGCGGACCAGCGGCGCGGAAACGATGCTGCGCCGGCTGATCGAGATGCTGAAGGTCCGGCGCAATATGCACAGCACGTTCTCGCGCATTTCGAGTACCTTCATGGCCATTCGCCGCAGCATCGACGCCATGGAAGAGCGGGGTTTCAACCTGCGCCGGCTCATCGAGCAATCGGCGGTTAGCGCGGAGGCCAGCGCGCAGTTTGTCGGCCCGTTTCTATCGTTCTCGATTCAGTTCCTCCAGAAGATGAGCGCTTTCGAGAAGGTCCTCCAGAAATACCTGGTCGCGCGCGAACAGGAAGTGCGTTCGCAAGCCGGCTTCCGTATTGCGCAAGAGTCGCGCAGGCGCCTGCGGAGCCGACTCACCGGGAGCAACGTAGTAAAGCAAGGGAGCAGCACGGTCGAGATGCGCATCGAAAACGAGCTTGCGACGTCCATCAACTACGACGAGGCGGAAGCCGGGATGCACGCTGCCGCGCGACAGGTGGGCGCCGCCGAAGCGGAAGTGCAGACGCAGCTGAAAGCGATTCATGCCATGTGCCAGGCGGTGACGGAGCCGGCAAAGCGCGATAGCGCCGTCGTCAAGCCCGAAGACGATATGCTCGCCCGGTTCGCGGGACTCCCGGCGAACGACGCCGCCCGCGTTCGTATCGAGCGGCCCGTGCGCGAGCTGTTCGCGCTCTACCAGCGCGCCGACGGCATGTTCAAGCTCGACTTCGATCGGCTCAAACACGCGCTGCGACGGCTCGGCACCGACAGCAGCGGCGCCTATTTCAATGCCAAGGACACCGACCGCGATATTTCCGCCAAGCGCGATAAGCTTCGCAAGGTCGAGGCGCTGATCCAGTTCCTCGAGCGCGCCGCAACGCTCGCCACCGCGGAACATCTGGACACGTACCCCAAGCTTTCGAAGGCGTTCTCGGACGCCATCGCGGAGAAGCCTTCGGCATGGGCGTTCGCCGCGGAGCACCTGCTTTCCGCCAAAGTGCGCGCCGAAGCGGAGATGAGCAGCCTGAGCTAGCAATAGACGAAGTATTCCCGGCGTCGCTTGCGGACAAATCGGAGCAGAACTATTTTGTCAGTTCGAATTGGAATTACAATCCATTCCTGTTTCGCCGGATGGGACGCCGGTAACGGGAGATGCGTACGAAAGATACATTGCAAACCAAAATAGCGAACCTTATCGCCGAGGGCCGGGAGATTGCCCGTGCGTTCGACCGCGACGTTCGCCAAACGAACTGGCATCCCTTCATCGCCGCCGACTACGACGTGGTGCTGCGTCAACTGCTTCCTTTGCGCCGACCCGGGGCGAGCTTTCTCGAGTGCGGGTGTGCGACCGGTGTCATCACGATCATGGCCGATCTGCTCGGCTTCGACGCCTGCGGCATCGAGATCGACGCGGACCTTGTGGCCGTCGCCCGGCGGCTGGCCGACAAGTATGAGTCGACCGCGCGTTTTGCGCTCGGCAGTTTCCTGCCAACCGGCTACGAATATCGCGACGCCACGGGCGACGGCCGCCTCGGCACGCTCACCTTGGGCGACTCGGGCTTTCCGCAGCTCGCGCGTTCGCTCGGAGATTTCGACATCGTTTTTGCGTACCCGTGGGACGGTGAATCCGCCGTGCTCGAGGATTTGATGAAGCGCCATGGCCGCAGCGGCGCTCAGCTGCTCCTATACGGTGACCCCGGCGACGCGTCGCGTCGCGCGCAAGCCGATCGAGTCGGCCCGATCGGAGTTCCGTAACGCTCCGGTCCGAAAGATCGGGCATTCGCCGCCGGCGATCGCCGCCGATATTAGAGCCCGGTGTCGTGTGCGCTCCGGCGACGACTCGATCTCTTCCCGCATCCGTTGCTTGAACGCACGGGCGAAGGCGGCCTCCGAGTCGTAGCCGGCGTCGAGCGGGCCGGCGCGAGAGAGGGCTGGGGCCGGAATCGGTCGTGCCGCGAACGAAGGTGTTGAGGTCGTAAAGGTACGCGGCCGAAAGTGCGAAAGGCGGTAATATGCCTTCATGACCAACCTCACGAATCGCCAGATCAAACTCGCCGCGCGTCCCGTCGGGATGGTGAAGCCGAGCGACTTCGCGCTCGCGACCGAACCCGTGGCGCAGCCCGGGCCGGGAGAAGTTCTGGTGAAGGTGCAATACATTTCGCTCGATCCGGCCATGCGCGGCTGGATGAACGAAGGCCGGTCGTACGTTCGGCCGGTCGGCGTCGGCGAGGTCATGCGCGCCGGCGGCATCGGACGCGTGATCGCAACCGACGATTCGAGCATAGCGGTCGGCGATACGGTTACCGCGACCACCGGCGTGCAGGACTACGCGCTGGTCAAGGCGGCGGACGTCGTCAAGGTCGATCCGCGCGCCGCGCCGCTGCCGCGCTATCTCGGGGTGCTCGGCATGCCGGGCCTGACGGCGTACTTCGGGCTGCTCGACATCGGCCGGCCGACGCCGGGTGAAACCGTCGTCGTGTCGGCGGCGGCAGGCGCCGTCGGCAGTGTCGTCGGGCAGATCGCGAAAATGAAAGGATGTCGCACGGTCGGCATCGCCGGCGGCGCGGACAAATGTCGATCCGTGATCGAGGAGTTCGGTTTCGATGCGGCCGTCGACTACAAGCAAGAAGATGTCAGAAAGAAGCTGCGTGAGCACTGTCCGAACGGTATCGACATTTACTTCGACAACGTTGGCGGTCCGATTCTCGAAGCCGCGCTCGCTAATCTGGCGTGCAAGGCGCGCGTCGTGCTGTGCGGCGCGATTTCCCAGTACAACGCAACTCGCGATGACTTGCGCGGCCCGCGAAACTACATGGCGCTGCTGGTGAATCGCGCGCGCATGGAGGGGTTCGTCGTGTTCGACTACGCGGCGCGTTATGCCGAGGCGGCGCGGGCGATGGCGGGCTGGATCGCCGAGGGCAAACTCAAAGCGCGAGAAGACATCGTCGACGGGATCGAAACATTCCCGCAAACGCTGCTAAAACTTTTTCGCGGCGAGAATCTCGGAAAGCTCGTTATTAGGGTCTCAAACGACTAAACGACCCTCGCCTTACGGGCGAGATTTGTTCAGTTCGCAAACGGGAGAAATACGATCCGCATTTCCAGCGGTTTCTTCGCTTCTTTGTAACTTGCCAGCACGGGCAACGGTTCGGATTTCACCACCGCCTGCCGTACGGCTTGATCGACGACGCGAAAACGGCTCGGCCCGCTGACGACCAATCGCTGAATCTCGCCTTCGCTCGACACCATCACCTTTACCGTGACCTTGGTCGACGTGGGAAAGCGACCGGGCGGAAGCACGAGATTGCGGCGGATCTTCCGCTGAATGGCCTGCATCAGTTCTGCCGCCGTTTCATACGCACCCGGGTCCTCCGATGGTGTCGGGAATCTGGACGCCGGAAGTTCCTGGACTTCGCCTCGTTCAACCGGTTGGTCCGGCGGTTGCGTGACGCATGAGGCGAGCGGAAACAGAAGACACGCGGCGACGACGAGTCGCCGAATCGGCTCGGCGCGCGGAACGCGGGAAGAAGCGGTCATGCTTTCACTGTAGTTCAGATTCCGCGAGTCGTGCTTCCGTGACGGCAAGCTTATATATTAGAGCGTCTCAATATCGACATTCGGGATTCCAGGCCAATGGCGAAAGTCCCCACGATCGGCTCTGTCATGACCGCGTTCCCTTACTTCATCGAGCTCGACTCCCACGCGGCGGCCGCGCGGACGATGATGCAGCAATTCAAGATCCACCATCTTCCGGTGCGGGACGGCGAGAGAATCGTCAGCGTGATATCGGAGCAGGAATTGCAGCGCGCCGAGGCGTTCGGGCGCGACGTTTCGAGCGACAGCGACACGCGTGTGGCGGACATCTGTACGCGCGAAGTCCATTTCGCCGACCCCGACGAGCCGCTCGATTCGGTGCTAAAGCACATGTCCGAGGCGCGCGTCGACGTGACGTGCATTGTCAAAGGGGGAAAACTCGCCGGTATCTACACGCTCACTGACGCGTGCCGCCAATTCGCGGAGCTGCTTCGCGCGCAATCGATGAAGTAGGCGACCTGTGGGGAGTGAGCGCGGACATGCGCCGCGCGAACAGACTCCGAGTCTAGTTCGCCGGCGCGGCCGCCACGGTCGTGTCGTGCACTTGCTCCAGCACGGCAAGCAGTACACCCGCTTTGACGTGGAAATCCGTGAAGTATTTCCCCGGTAGCGGCGCGGCGTCCGGCAGTTTCACGGTACGCGGGTTCTTGTGCGTGCCGTTGACGCGGTATTCGTAATGCAAATGCGGGCCGGTCGCGGCGCCGGAGCGGCCGACGTAGCCGATGGTCTGGCCTTGCTTCACACGCTCGCCGTCATGCAGGCCGCGCGCGAAGCGCGACATATGGCCGTACAGCGTGGATATCCCGCCGCCGTGTTCGAGGATGACGACGCGGCCGTAACCCCCATTAAAACCGACGTAGCCGACGCGCCCATTACCCGCCGCCTTGATCACGGTGCCGATTGGTGCGGCGTAGTCGACGCCTTGATGGGCGCGGATGATATTCAAGATCGGATGGCGACGACGGAGGTTGAAATTCGAGCTGACGCGGGTGAAGTCGAGCGGTGCGCGTACGAACTGCCGGCGCATGCTGCGGCCTTCCGGCGTGAAGTAATCGTCGACTTTGCCGTCTTCCGACGTGTAGCGCACCGCGCGGTAGGTTTCGCCGTCGTTGACGAACTCGGCGGCCAAGATGCGCCCGTCGCCGACGAATTGGCCGTCGCGATATCGCTGTTCGTAGATCACGTTGAAGCGGTCGCCCGGCCGAATGTCGAGGGCGAAATCGATATCCCATCCGAAGATGTCGTTGGCGAGCCGAAGGATCGTTTCCGGACTCATACCGGCGGTGCGTGCCGCGACGAATAGAGAGGATTCAATCGTTCCGCGCGCGTATACGGTGCGGGTCTCGAGAGGTGTCGTGAAGACGCGGGCGGCGAACCCGTCGTCGCCGCGCGTGATGGACAGCATCTGCGTGTCGCTGAGGCGGCGATTGAGCGCGTTCACCGCGCCATCCGCGTGCACGACCGTCACCTTGTCGCCCGGGCGAAGCCGGCTCAGCGCTTTGCGCGCGTCGGGGAGCGCGAGCATGGTGCTCAGGTCGACAAGTTTGAGATCGAGCCGGCGGAAAATTTTCTCCAGGGTGTCGTTGCGTCGGACCACGAAATCGATTGTTTCCTCGGAAGGTTGCGATGCCTCCGGCGGTTCCGCGACCGATTCGGTCGCGGTCGCTATCTCGGCGGTCGGTTCCGGCTCGGTCGGGGTTGCGACGTCGGTCGCTTCGGTGTCGAGTGGCTGGGGGGCTTGCCGCGCCGCCTCGCGTGCCGGTATGTACGCCACCAGACCGCCGACGAGCGAAAGCGTAATCGCCGTCAAAATCCAGCGGGCCCGGATTTTTTTCTTGTTCTTTCGCATCGACTTCGGTTTGTAGTCGAACGGTACGCCGGAATGTCGTTGCACCAGCCGCAGCTCACGTGGGGTCGACATACGGATGATAAGTCATTGACGGATTACGTCAAATCGGTGGCGGGCTTATCCGATGAACGCGCTCCGATTCCCGGTCCGGTAAGACCGGTCCGCTCGTCCTTGGGAGACGCCGTGGCCGGGCGGAGGAGACGCTACTCCTCCGGGTCGTAGCCAAGATTTGGCGCCAGCCAGCGCTCGGCGGTGGCGAGATCGATACCCTTTCGCCGCGCGTAATCCTCGACCTGATCTTTGCCGAGTTGACCGACCGCGAAGTAGGCCGAGTCAGGATGCGCGAAGTACCAACCGCTGACCGAGGCGGCCGGCCACATGGCGTGGCTTTCGGTGAGCTTGATCTTGGCTTTGCGCGTGGCGTCGATCAGCGCGAACAGCGTTGGCTTCTCGGTGTGGTCGGGGCAAGCGGGGTAGCCGGGAGCGGGGCGGATGCCGCGGTACGCTTCCTTAATAAGGTTGTCGCTGTCGAGATGCTCATCGGCGGCGTAGCCCCAGAACTCGCGGCGCACGCGCTCGTGCAGGCGTTCGGCGAAGGCTTCGGCCAACCGGTCGGCCAACGCTTTGACCATGATCGCCTTGTAGTCGTCGTGGTCGGCTTCGTATTTCTTCGCGAGTTCGTCGGCGCCGATGCCGGCGGTAACGGCAAAAGCACCGATGTGGTCCGTCACGCCCGTTTCCTTCGGCGCGATGAAATCGGCGAGCGCCCGGTTGGGCCGCCCGGGCGGCTTCTCGTCTTGCTGGCGCAGCGTGTGCGAGACCGAGGCGACGGTTGTGGCACCTGCGCCCGCGACGTTCGCACTGCCCCGTGCGGCATAAATCTCGATATCGTCGCCGACGCTGTTCGCGGCGAACAGACCGATGACGCCGTTGGCGGCGAGTTTGCGACCCGATACGAGTTCCTTAAGCATCTTCTGGGCGTCTTGAAACAGTTGCGTCGCCTGCTTGCCGACGACGTCGTCGCTGAGAATAGCGGGATACTTGCCGTGCAGTTCCCAGGTTTGGAAGAACGGCGTCCAGTCGACGTATCGCACCAGCTCTTCCAGCGGATAATTCGGAAACACTTCGAGACCGAGCTTACGCGGCGCAGGCGGCGCGTAGCCGGTCCAATCGATCTTGGTTTTGTTTGCGCGCGCGTCGGCCAGCGAAAGTAGGCGCACGTTTGACCGCTTGTGCTTATGGCGCTCGCGCACTTCCTGGTATTCTGCGTGCACCTTGGCGACATAGTCCTTTTTCTGATCGTCGCTCAGGAGGTTCGAAGCGACGGTCACGCTGCGCGAGGCGTCTTTGACCCAAATCGTCGGATGGCCGTAGTTCGGCGCGATCTTCACGGCCGTGTGCACGCGCGAGGTCGTCGCGCCGCCGATCAAGAGCGGAATCGTGAAGCCTGCTCGCGTCAATTCTTTCGCGAGGTGCGCCATCTCGTCGAGCGACGGCGTGATCAAACCCGACAGGCCGATGATATCGACGTTTTCCTTGCGCGCGACCTCGAGAATCTTCGCGGCCGGCACCATCACGCCGAGATCGATGACGTCGTAGTTGTTGCAGGCGAGCACGACGCCGACGATGTTCTTGCCGATGTCGTGCACGTCGCCCTTGACCGTCGCCATCAAGATTTTGCCCTTGGCGCGCGTGTCGCCGGTCTTCTCCTTCTCGATAAACGGGATTAGGTACGCCACCGCCTTTTTCATCACGCGCGCGCTTTTGACCACCTGCGGCAGAAACATCTTGCCGGCGCCGAAGAGGTCGCCAACGACACCCATGCCGTCCATGAGCGGCCCTTCGATAACTTGAATCGGGCGGTCGTAGGCATGGCGCGCCTCTTCGGTGTCGGCCTCGATGTACTCGTCGATGCCGTGGACAAGCGCGTGTTTTAGGCGCTCGGTCACCGGCGCTTCGCGCCACGAAAGATCGGGACCCTTGCTTTGCTCGCCCTTGCCGGCGTACGTCGGCGCGATTTCGAGCAGTCTTTCGGTCGAATCGTCGCGGCGGTTGAGAATCACGTCCTCGACGCGCTCGCGCAGTTCTTCGGGAATATCTTCGTACACCGGCAGCACGCCGGCGTTGACGATACCCATGGTCATGCCGGCCTTGATCGCGTGGTACAGAAACACCGAGTGGATCGCTTCGCGCAGCGGGTTGTTGCCGCGAAACGAGAACGACACGTTCGACACGCCGCCGGAAATGTGCGCGTGCGGACAGCGTTTTCGAATCTCGCGCGTCGCCTCGATGAAGTCGACGGCATAGTTGTTGTGCTCGGCGATGCCGGTCGCGACCGCGAAGATGTTCGGATCGAAGATGATGTCCTGCGGCGGGAAGCCGGCTTTCTCCGTGAGCAGCCGGTAAGCGCGTTCGCAGATTTCGACTTTGCGATTTTGTGTGTCGGCTTGACCCTTTTCGTCGAACGCCATCACGATCGCCGCCGCGCCGTAGCGGCGCACCAGCTTCGCTTGCGCGAGAAATTTCTCCTCGCCTTCCTTGAGAGAGATGGAATTGACCACGCCCTTGCCCTGGCTGCGCTTCAAGCCGGCTTCGATCACTTCCCATTTCGAGGAGTCGATCATGAGCGGCACGCGCGCGATATCGGGTTCGGAGGCGATCAGGTTCACGAACGTTCCCATCGCTTGCGCGCCGTCGAGCATGGCCTCGTCCATGTTGATGTCGATCATTTGCGCGCCGTTCTCGACTTGGTTGCGCGCGACATCGAGCCCCTTCGGATACTCGTTGTTGAGAATAAGCCTTTTGAACGCGGCCGAGCCGGTGATGTTGGTGCGCTCGCCCACGTTGACGAAGAGCGAGTCGTCGCCGATGTTCAGCGGCTCGAGGCCGGAGAGACGCAGCTTCGGCTCGATCCTGGGTCGCGCGCGCGGGCGCACGCCGGCGATCGCGGCGGCGATCGCCTTGATGTGCGCGGGGGTCGTGCCGCAGCAGCCGCCGACGATATTAAGGAATCCTTGTTGCGCCCAATCGCGAATTTCCTTCGCCATGAATTCGGGCGTGTCGTCGTAGCCGCCGAAGGCGTTGGGCAGACCGGCGTTGGGATGGCAGCTGGTGCGCACATCGGCGAAGCCGGAGACGTCCTCGACATGCGCGCGCAGCTGCTGCACGCCGAGCGCGCAATTGAGGCCGACGCTGAGCGGGCGCGCGTGCGCCACCGAGTTCCAGAAAGCCTCGGCGGTCTGGCCGGAGAGCACGCGTCCGGCGGCGTCGGTGATCGTGCCCGAGATCATCACCGGCAGGCGATAGCCGATCTGCTCGAAATGGCTTTCCACCGCGAAGATCGCGGCCTTGGCGTTCAGGGTATCGAACACCGTCTCGATCAGGATAATGTCCGATCCGCCGTCGATCAGTCCGCGCACGGCATCGGTATAGGCGGCGAGGATTTCGTCGAATGCGACGTTGCGAAAGCCGGGGTTGTTCACGTCCGGCGATATCGACGCGGTGCGGTTGAGCGGCCCGAGCACGCCGGCGACGTAGCGGGGGCGCGTTGGGTCCTTGCGTTCGAAATCGTCGGCGGATTCGCGCGCAAGGCGCGCGCCTTCGCGGTTCAATTCGTACGCGAACGCCTGCATGCCGTAGTCGGCCATCGAGATCGCGGTCGAGTTGAAGGTGCCGGTCTCGATGATGTCGGCGCCGGCCTCGAGAAAGGCGCCGTGAATGTCGCGGATGATCTTCGGCTGCGTCAGGATCAGCAGATCGTTGTTACCCTTCAGGTCCGACGGATGGTGGGCGAAGCGTTCGCCGCGGTAGTCCGCCTCGCTCAACTGATAGCGCTGGATCATGGTCCCCATGGCGCCGTCGAGCATGAGGATGCGCGTGGCGAGCAGCTTGTCGAGCTGCGCCAGTCGGGCGATGCGGGCGGAAATATTCAAATCGGTCACTGGGCCGGCGTGGTGCGGCGGCGTGTCGGCATGCGTGAAGTGTACACAAATGCGTCGGCCTCTGCGTCGTAACGGCGGGAATAAGCATACATTGCGACGTTCCAGCGTCGTCCGTGCGGCGCGTTGTTTCCGGCGCTAGGCGTCGGCGTTCGGTGCACGCCGGGACAAGCCGAGATTGACCAGGCGTTGGATGAACTCTTCGTAGCTCATGCCGGCCTTGATCGCCGACAGGGTGCAGTCCTCGTCGCGGGCGATGCCGGGATTCGGGTTGGCCTCGAGCACGTACAGCTCGTTTTCATTTGTCATCCGCAGGTCGATGCGCGCGTAGCCGTTCATGTCGAGTGTCCGATAGATGCGTTTACACAAACGAACGATTTTTTCCTCCATACCGTTCGGTAGGTTGCGCGCGAATTGGTATTCGATACCCCAGCGCTTTCGATAGTCCTCGTTCCACTTGACCCGATAAGTCGCGACCCGCGGCTCACCCTGCGGCACCTCGCCGAAGACGAGTTCGCGAATGGGGAGAATCTCGAGCTTGTGATTGCCGACAACGGTCACATAGAGTTCCCGACCTTCGATGTATTCCTCGGCGATCGCATCGCCATGCGTGCGTTCGTGGAAGAACGACACGCGCTCGACCAGCTCCGCTTCGTTCTCGACCACCGACGCGCGCGCGATGCCGATCGAGCCTTCCTCCATCAGCGATTTCACGATAACGGGAAATTCGAGCTTTTTGCCGACCCGTTTGATCTTGCTACCGAGCGGAAACACCATGAATTGCGGCACATTGATGTGGTGATAGGTAAGGAGCTTCTTCGACAGGGCCTTATCGCGCCCGAGCAGCAGCCCGCGCGGGGCGCAGCCGGTATAGGGCACGCGCAAGAGTTCCAGGTAGCTGACCACCGAATAGTCGAATGCGCTGATGCCGGCGAAATCTTCGAGCAGGTTGAAGACGATATGCGGTTTCCATTCCTCGACGGTTTTACGGATCGGGCGCAAGTCGTCGTAGACCCCGATCACTTGCACGTCGTGCCCGAGTGCGAGCAGCGCGCTCTTCACGTCGAACTCGGTGCGGAATTTTTCGAGCCGCGGATCGTCCGTCGCCTTCAGATCGTCGGGCGGCACCAGTGTGTAGTGCACCAGCATCATGACCCGCAGCTTTTTCATAGCGATACGCGAAAGCCTCCGGTGTGCAGTTTGTTCATCACCAGCGCCGTCAGGCACGCCGCGATCTCGGGTTTCATCGCCACGTCGTCGCGCGCGACGCGAAGATCGAGCGTATCGCAACGATCGATCATTTCCTGCAGCACGTCATTGATACGGTAGTTGTATTCGGATGTCCAGCGCGACACGATATCCATGATCTCGGATTTGTTGCGGCGGATGTAGCGCGACGCCTTTTCGTTCGATTTGTGTTCCGCGGCGTCGGAAAACAATTGGGACAAGTCGACGTCGGAAAATTCCAGCTTGTCCTTGCGGTAGCGTTTTTGCTTCTCCGCGTAGTACTCGCGCAGCGTCAACTTCAATCCCCGCAGCGGCAGCGCTTCGCGCCGATTGCGAAGTACCGCCGGGCGTTCGCGAATCTCCTGCATCAGGCGCTCGACGTATTCGAGTTTCTTCAGCGCCGGCCACCCGCGGTAGCGTTTGCGCCAATCGGAATTCGGTCGCAGCCACACCGCGAACGTCTCGGCCCAATCCTCGTGCGGATGTGCTTGCGCGTACCAGTTCGACAGGTGCAGCACGAAGCGTTTGCTGTGCGGCCGGGGTACGTACGTGTCCGGATAACGCTCGCTCGATCGGCCGAACACCTGTTGCCAGTCGCGGCGACGATTCAACCGGTAGGCATTTAGCAGCGCGTGTCCGGCTTCGTGTCGAAGCAGCTTGATGCGTTCCGCCGAGGATTCGCCCTCGACTTCGAGCATCATTTCGCGTTCGAGTCGCCGCAGGCGCGGATGCGCCAGAAAGAAGGGCAACGCGATACCGGGTATGCCGTCGGGGCTGAACCATTCATCCGACAGCCAGAAGTGCGGCCGAAATCTCAGGTCGCGGCTCTTCAGTTCGTCGTAGAGCCGGCGAATGTTGCGCGACAACTCGGTGCCCTCGATGCGCACCGGCAAATCGCACACGCGAACGTCGAGCAGCCGCTCGCTCGGCCACTCGGCCCACTTGCGCGGAACGCGACGGACGGCTCGCGCCGGTAAGCCGCGCCGCGCCGTACGACGCCGGCGGCGGTTGCGCGCCACACGCCGGTGACGACGCGCCTGCCGTCTGGTTCGGCGGCGGCGGTTTGCGCGTTTGACGCGATGTCTTTTCGGGCGGCGATGACGCGCCCGCGCCCGGCGTTTGACGCGCTTTCGTCGAACCGGTCGGCGCCGCGCGCGGCGCTTGACGCGTTTGCGCGGTCGACGTTTCGATCGGCGGCGGGAAGGACGGCGGCGGGCGGTTGCTTTGCGGCGCCGCGACGCGCGGCGTTTGACGCGTCGGCGCGTGGCGCGTTTCGTGCGACGGCGGGTCGCGCGTTTGACGCGGCGGCGTCGCACGCGTTTACGACGCTTCATTACCTGCGGTCTGGGTGATCATGGTCTCCTCAATACACCGCGGAGAGACGGTAGCCTTCACGTTCCAATAACTTGATCAAACCCTGCGGTCCCGGCAGATGCGCCGCCCCGACGGCGATGAAAGCATTGCCGCGCCGCAGGCGCGACTGCATGCGTTCGACCATACGTCGATTGCGGTCCGCGAGCAAGCGACGCATGACGGTGGCATGGAGCGCCGGATTCGCGAGCCGGTCGGCTTCGGCGAGCGCCTGCAACTTGTCGAGATCGCGTGCGAGGTAGGCGCGCGTGAGCGCCTCGGTGCGCCCGGCGATTTGCGCTTGGTCGCGTAGGGTGACGTCGAGCAGATCGCGCTGATCGTCGAGCGACAAGCCGTCGAACACTTCGATCTGCTCGTCCATGGTTTCCAGCCCCGCGACCGCGACGCCGCGTTCGCCGGCGCGTGTTTGCAGCACGAGATCGAGCGGCAGGGCGCCGTTTAGGTCCGGCGTCAGCAGCATCAGGACGATCGCCCACGGTTTCAGGCTGTCGATGTCCGCGAGCGGTATGCGAAGCTTTGCCAGGGCGGCCTGTGCGTCGGCCACCATGCGCGCGCCGACGGTTTGCGTCAGGGTACGGCCGTCGCCGAAGCGCATCGATTGCGTCAAGCGCGCCATGCTTTCCATGTCCGGCACCACCTCGACTATCAAGTCGTCGGCGGCGTCGAGGACGGCTCGCACCGGCGGCGGCAGGTCGGTGACGCGCGGGTCGGCGATGTGAATGGTCCCAAACAGGTAACTCGGTTTTTGATTCTTGCCTTCGACCTTCCACAATAGGCCCCGCGCGTTTTCGGTAGATGGCGCGGCGTGCGCGGCGGTGCCGGCAAGCAGCAGCGACAGGATGATGCCAAGCGTTGTCGCCAGACGCGCCGCCGCCATGCCCTGCCCGCCGTACTGAGCTAGTATGCGATTGATCGATATCATTCGTACTACCGACAGCGGCAGGAGGCCATTGTTGTATCGCCGATCGTTCGTTCTGTTGTTCCTAATAATAGGCAAGGTATCGTCCGCCATCGCGCAGGAGACGCCGCTCTGGGAGGCGGGCCTCGGTCTGGGCGCCGTCGCGGCGCCGGATTATCGCGGCGCCGACCAGGGTCGCACGTATCTGCTGCCGATCCCGTATTTCGTTTACTACGGCAAACGCGTCAGCGTCGATCGCCGCGGGGTGCGCGGCGAGTTGTTTGGGTCGGCGCGCGCGTCGTTCAACGTGAGCGCAAGCCTGGGGCCGCCGTCGAGCAGCACCAACGGCGCGCGTACCGGCATGCCTGATCTCGACCCAACGATTGAAATCGGTCCGTCCCTCGACATCGACCTGGACGATGGCGCCGATCGAAACCCTTCGCTCACCCTGCGCTTGCCGCTGCGTACCGTGATCGCCACCGACCTTTCACATTGGCACAACGTCGGTTGGGTGTTTCTTCCGAATATCGCGTTGCACTTCAAGAACACCGGCCCGGGCGGCGCTTGGGATTTGGGTGTATCGACCGGGCCGATTTTCGCCAACAAGGCGTATCACGATTACTACTATACGGTGCGCCCGGAGTTTGCCACGCCGACGCGCCCGGCGTTCGATGCGGGCGCGGGTTACAGCGGCGCGAGCGTCGGCGTGACCCTGAGCCGGCGCTTCGACGGGTACTGGGTGGGTGGATTCCTGCGCTACGACTATCTGCGCAACGCGGTGTTCGACGACAGTCCGTTGGTGCGAACACCGAATGCCTTCTACGCCGGCGTCGCGTTTAGCAGGATCGTCGCTCGATCGTCCGAATCGGCGCGATCGCGTCGCGCGGATCCCTAGTCGTTCGGACGCCGCCGTCGTTTGTGGGGGTGCTTTTTTGCCGGTAACATGCCGCCATGTCGGGCAACACCATCGGCAAGCTGTTTACGGTGACGACCGCGGGCGAATCGCACGGTCCGGCGTATGTTGCGATCGTCGACGGCTGCCCCCCGGGGCTCGAACTTTCCGAAAGCGATATTCAGCCCGAGCTCGACCGGCGCAAACCCGGCAAGTCGCGCCATGTAACGCAGCGGCGTGAAGCGGACGCGGTAAAGATTCTTTCCGGTGTGTTCGAAGGCCGCACCACCGGCACGCCGATCGCGCTGCTGATCGAGAATACCGATCAGCGTCCGCAGGACTATTCCAAAATCGCGGATCGCTTTCGTCCGGGACACGCCGATTACACTTATCAACAGAAGTACGGCACGCGCGACGCGCGCGGCGGCGGGCGCGCCTCGGCGCGCGAGACGGCGATGCGCGTGGCGGCGGGCGCGATCGCGAAGAAGTGGCTGCGTACGCGTTACCGTGTCGAGGTGCGCGGTTATCTCGCGCAAATCGGTCCGCTGTCGATAGAACTGAAAGACTGGAGTGAGGTCGATCGCAACCCGTTCTTCTGTCCCGATCCGGCGCGCGTTGCCGAACTGGAGCAATACATGGATGCCCTTCGCAAGGAGGGCGACTCGGTCGGCGCGCGCGTCAACGTCGTCGCCACCGGCATGCCGGTCGGATGGGGCGAGCCGGTGTTCGATCGGCTCGACGCCGATGTTGCCTATGCCATGATGAGCATCAACGCGGTCAAGGGCGTCGAAATCGGCGCCGGCTTTCGCTCGGTCGCGCAGAAGGGTACGGAACACCGCGATGAAATCACGCCGGCCGGTTTTTTGTCGAACAACGCCGGCGGCATGCTCGGTGGCATTTCGAGCGGCCAGGACATCGTGGTCGGCATCGCGCTCAAGCCGACGTCCAGCATTCGCCTCGCGGGGCGGACGGTGAATCGAAGCGGCGAGGCGGTGGAAGTGGCCACCACCGGACGCCACGATCCATGCGTCGGTATTCGCGCGACGCCGATCGCGGAAGCGATGCTGGCGATTGTCTTGATGGATCACGCGCTGCGCGACCGGGCGCAAAACGCCGACGTGCAGCGAACCACGCCGATCATTCCGGGCGGCGCCGGCTAAGCGGCCGAGACGGCGTCCGGCTTTGTCAACTTCTCCGCGAACGCGGAGTCGATGGAGGCAAGCGATGAATACCAAGCGTTGGCTCTGGGCCAGTATCGCGGTGTTCGCGGTAATGGCGATTTCGGATTTTCTTATCCATGGCGTGCTGTTGTCGGATCTCTACCGGCAGACCGTATCGGTGTGGCGACCGTCGGTCGACGCCCGGCAGCTCACGTGGATATTTTTCGTCGGCTATCTCGTGTTCGCGCCTTTCTTTGCGCTCGTGTACTCCAAGGGTTACGAGCCGGGCAAATCGGGATGGGGGCAAGGACTACGCTTCGGGTTGTACCTTGGCGCGATGTTGTCGGTGTTGAACAGCTACGGCTGGTACGTGGTGCTGCCGATTCCGGTGGTGATCGCCTGCTATTGGTTTGCGGCGACGTTCGTGCAGTTCATTCTGGCGGGTATCGCGGCGGGACTGATTTACCGAAGGTCCTAGGGCGCGAACGCCCGCCGCGGCTAGGCGCGGGAGCGCGCTCGCCGACGGCGAAACGGCGTGATGTCGATGACCTGTCCCGATTCGGTAGGTGGAGAGCGTTTGGGTGCCGCCTCGCCGTCGCCGAAGATCGTGTTCAATGCTACGCAAAGTTCTTCGATCGTGCGAACGAGATCCACGTCGGTGCGATTGTGGCGCAGTGCCTCGAGCCGCAGCGGCGCGACGGCGTCGAACGTCGCGGCGCGCTCGACATCGTCGGTCAACGATCGGCAGCGGTTGCCCGAGTAAATCGATTGCGCCAGGCGTTTCGAAAAATCGTGGTGCAGCGGACTCGACTCGAATAGATCTTTGATGGCCGTCGCCGCCGGATTTAGCGGCAGCTGGTGATAGCCGAGGTGTGCTTCCAGCTGTTGCAAGAGTTCGAGGTAATTCATACGGCGGTACGGATCATGCGCACGACGGCGTCGCCGGCGTTGGAGAGCGTGCGCTTGGCGTGGGTGACGATACCAAGTTCGCGTTGTATCGTTTTCATGTTTTTAATCTGGACTACTTTCAAGTCGCCGTCAATCATCGTGCGCGGTAGCGCCGTCCATCCGAGGCCGATTGACACCAGCATCTTCAGCACTTCGAGATAATTGGTCGTCATGTCGACGCGCACCTTTGCGCGCGCGGCGCCCAACGCTTTCAGAATAATCTCGCGCGTGTAGGTACCCGGTCCCGGAAGAATCGCCGGATGATCGAGCAGCGCGCGTACGGTCGCGCTGCGCTGCACGGCCAGCGGGTGACTCGGCGCGACAACGACGTCGAGCGGATCGTGCCAAACGCGTTCGCAGCGCAGTTGCGCGATCGGCGCCGGCGGCAACGTGACAATCGCGAGTTCCAGCTCGCCGCGCACCACGGCGTGACAGGCTTGTTCCGAATCCATGAAGCGAAGATCGAGGCGCACGTCCGGATAGCGCGCGTGAAACCGCTTGAGTGTTTCCGGAATGCGGTGCAGGCCGATGTGATGGCTGGTGGCGAGCGACAGCGAACCGCGGATTTGGCCCGATAGATTGGCGAGCGAGCGCTTGGCGTCGTCGAGTTCGTTCAGTATCGAACGCGAGCGTTCGAGTAATGCGCGCCCGGCTTCGGTGAGTTGGACGCGCCGGCCGATGCGATCGAAGAGTTGTGCGTCGAAGCGCCGCTCGAGCGCGGCGATGCGCTTACTGATCGCGGGCTGGGTGAGATAGATGCGCTCCCCGGCGCGTGAGAACGAACCCGTTTCGGCAACGGCCAGAAAGGCTTGGAGGGCGGCGAAATCCATTACTATTGGGAATCGAATGTATGTAAAAGATGAATTTGAGTTATTTATATATCATGCCTACCATATGCGCAATGGTTAGCACCCGCGCCGCTTGGCGTCGGAGGATCGATGGCCGCGAAGACGTTGTACGACAAGCTCTGGAATGCACACGTCGTGCGCGAGAACGACGACGATACCACGCTGATCTATATCGATCGGCACCTGGTTCACGAGGTGACGAGCCCGCAGGCGTTCGAGGGCCTGAAGCTCGCCGGTCGGCCGCTGTGGCGCGTCGACGCCAACGTCGCAACCGCGGATCACAACGTGCCGACGACCGATCGCGCGCGCGGCATCGCCGACCCGGTATCGCGGTTGCAAGTCGAGACGTTGGATAAAAACTGCCGCGACTACGGCATCGTCGAGTACGGTATGAACGACGCGAACCAGGGCATCGTCCACGTCATCGGTCCCGAACTCGGTGCCACGCTGCCCGGCATGACGGTGGTGTGCGGCGACTCGCACACCTCGACGCACGGCGCCTTCGGCGCGCTCGCGTTCGGCATCGGCACTTCCGAAGTCGAGCACGTGCTCGCCACCCAGTGTCTCATAATGAAGAAGGCGAAGAACATGCGCGTGCGGGTCGACGGCCCGATCCCGGCCGGCGTGACGGCGAAAGACATCGTGCTCGCGATCATCGGTCGCATCGGCACCGCCGGAGGTACCGGGCACGCGATCGAATTTGCGGGATCGGCGATCGAAGCGCTCAGCGTCGAGGGTCGCATGACCTTGTGCAACATGGCGATCGAAGCGGGCGCGCGCGCCGGCATGGTGGCGGTGGACGACAAGACGATCGAATACTTCCGCGGGCGGCGCTACGCGCCGAGCGGCGCGATGTGGGATCGCGCCGTGCAAACCTGGCATACGATGCGAAGCGACGCCGGCACGACGTTCGACAGGGAAGTCGTCATCGATGCGCGGACGATCAAACCACAAGTCACCTGGGGAACCTCGCCGGAAATGGTCGTGCCGGTCGACGCCGCGGTTCCCGACCCGGCCCAGGAGCCGGATGCGATGAAGCGCATCGGCATCGAGAACGCGCTCAAGTACATGGCCCTGAAACCGGGCACGCCGATAATCGAAATATCGATCGATAAGGTCTTTATCGGCTCGTGCACCAATTCCCGGATCGAAGACCTGCGTGCCGCCGCCGCGGTCGCGAAAGGCAAACGCGTCGCCGGCAACGTCAAACTTGCGCTCGTCGTTCCCGGTTCTGGGGCGGTGAAGCGGCAAGCGGAACAGGAGGGGCTCGATCGGGTCTTCAAGGAAGCGGGCTTCGAATGGCGCGAGCCGGGCTGTTCCATGTGCCTGGCGATGAATGCCGATCGGCTGGAACCGGGAGAGCGCTGCGCCTCGACGTCAAACCGCAACTTCGAAGGACGGCAGGGCGCCGGCGGCCGCACGCACCTGGTCAGCCCCGCCATGGCCGCCGCGGCCGCGATCGCAGGGCATTTTGTCGATGTAAGAGATCTAAGAAACTTATCCGCAGATGAACGCAGATAGGGGCACAGAATCTTTGATTTTATTTTCGCTTATCTGCGTTTATCTGCGGAAAGAAATATTATGAAGAAATTTGAAAAGCTAGCCGGCCTCGTGGCGCCGATGGATCGACCGAACGTCGATACCGACGCCATCATTCCGAAGCAGTATTTAAAGTCGATAAAGCGTACTGGCTTCGGACCGAACCTGTTCGATACCTGGCGCTACCTCGATCCGGGCGAGCCGGGGATGGACCATGGCAAGCGCCGGATCAACCCCGACTTTGTGTTGAATTTGCCGCGCTACCGGGGCGCGCAGATTCTTTTGACGCGTGACAACTTCGGCTGTGGGTCCTCGCGCGAGCATGCGCCGTGGGCGCTGCTCGACTACGGCATACGCGCCATCGTCGGCCCGAGTTACGCCGATATTTTTTACAACAACAGTTTCAAGAACGGCTTGCTGCCGATCGTACTGGCGCCGGATGCGATCGAGGCGTTGTTTAAGGAAACGCTGGCGACGCCGGGCTACAAGCTGGCCGTTGACCTCGTGGGACAAACCGTCACGACGCCGTCGGGAAAGTCGTTTGGCTTCGCTATCGACGCGTTTCGCAAGCACCGCCTCGTGAACGGCCTGGATGACATCGGCCTGACCCTGCGGCACGTGGACCAGATCCGTGCCTATGAAGCGCGACGCAAGCAGGAGGCGCCGTGGCTGTTCGGTCTGAGAACGAGTAAATGAGTCGGAAGGTTCTCGTTTTGCCGGGCGACGGTATCGGCCCGGAAGTCGTGGCGCAAGCGCTGAAAGTGCTTGAGCGCCTGCGGCGCGATTTCGGGCTGGCGGTCGAGATCGAATCGGCCCCGGTCGGCGGCGCTGCGTACGAGCAGCATCGGAAACCGTTGCCTGACGCGACGCTTGGTTTGGCGAAACAAGCCGACGCCGTGTTGCTTGGCGCCGTCGGCGGCCCGGCGTACGACAAGCTGCCTCGCGAGCTACGACCGGAAAAGGCGCTGTTGACGCTGCGATCGGAGTTGGAACTGTTCGCCAATTTGCGCCCGGCGATACTTTACCCACAACTCGCCTCGGCGTCGTCGCTAAAGGCGGACGTCGTTGCCGGCCTCGACATCTTGATCGTGCGCGAGCTGACCGGCGACGTCTATTTCGGAGAACCGCGCGGGGTGAAGACATTGGAGGCGGGTGAACGGCAGGCCTTCAACAATATGGTGTACAGCGAGCACGAAATCGAACGCGTCGCACGCGTCGGTTTCGACGCTGCGCGCAAACGCGGCAAGAAGCTTTGCTCTGTCGACAAGGCCAACGTACTGGAAGTCTCGGGACTATGGCGCGAGGTGCTTGAACGCGTCGCCGGGGACTACGCCGATGTGAGCCTGACGCACATGCTCGTCGACAACGCCGCCATGCAATTGGTGCGCGCGCCGAAGCAATTCGACGTGATCGTCACCGGCAATCTTTTTGGCGACATTCTGTCGGACGAAGCGGCCATGCTGACGGGCTCGATCGGCATGCTGCCGTCGGCGTCGCTCGATGCGGCGAATAAAGGAATGTACGAACCGATTCACGGCTCCGCGCCGGACATCGCCGGCAAGGACATGGCGAACCCGCTCGCGACGATTCTTTCGGTGGCGATGATGCTGCGCTACACGCTTAACGAGTCGGCGCTGGCCGAGCGCGTGGAGCGCGCGGTGGCGCGGGTGCTCGATGGCGGTTTGCGCACGGGCGATATTTTTACCGAGGGAACGAAGAGGGTCGGCACCCGGCAAATGGGCGAAGCGGTGGTGAACGCGCTGTCATGAGACGGCGCGCCGAATGTTACAGCAAGCGAACGCGGATAGATCAATGAAGCGAGTTGGGTTGGTGGGTTGGCGCGGTATGGTGGGTTCCGTGTTGGTGGAACGCATGCGGGCCGAGCGCGATTTCGATTTGATCGAGCCGACGTTCTTCAGTACGTCGCAAGCGGGCGCTAAGGGGCCCGCGATCGGAAAGGATGCGCCGCTCGAAGACGCGAAGAATATCGATGCGCTGACGTCGATGGAGATCGTTATTTCCTGCCGGGGCGGGGAGTACACGGCCGACGTTTTTCCAAGATTGCGTGCCGTGGGCTGGAAAGGCTTTTGGATCGATGCCGCGTCGACGCTGCGGATGGCGGACGATGCGGTCATCATCCTCGATCCGGTCAATCGGCGGGTCATCGACGACGCGCTGGCGCGCGGCATCAAGAACTACATCGGCGGCAACTGCACGGTCTCGCTCATGCTGATGGGGCTCGGCGGTTTGTTCAATCAAGGATTGGTGGAGTGGATGACGGCGATGACTTACCAAGCCGCTTCCGGCGCCGGTGCCCAGTACATGCGCGAGCTGCTCCAACAAATGGGCGCGGCCTACGGTGCGGCGAAGGACCTGCTGGATGATCCGGGTTCGGCGATTCTCGATATCGATCGCAAGGTCGCCGATCGGCTGCGGCAAGCGGATTTCCCGACAGCGAATTTCGGTGTTCCGCTCGCGGGCAGTTTGATTCCGTGGATCGACCGGGACCTCGGCAACGGCCAGAGCCGCGAAGAGTGGAAGGGCGGCGCCGAGGCCAATAAGATTCTGGGGCGTGGCGCCGATCCGATCCCGGTCGACGGCGTTTGCGTGCGCATCGGAGCGATGCGCTGTCACAGTCAAGCGCTGACGATCAAACTCACCCGTGACGTTCCGCTCGACGATGTGAGCAATATCATTGGCTCCGCCAACGACTGGGTGCACGTTGTGCCGAACGAACGCGACGCGTCGATCGCTCAACTAAGTCCCGCCGCGGTTACCGGTAAGCTCGACATTCCGGTCGGGCGGCTGCGCAAGCTCCCGATGGGCGGAGAATTCCTCGCGGCATTTACGGTCGGCGATCAACTTCTGTGGGGCGCGGCGGAACCGCTGCGCCGCATGCTGCGTATCATCCTCGAAAGCTAGACCTCGGTACCGCGTCGCCTGCGACCCCCATAGGGACCTCGAGTCGGGCAAATTTGCCCGACGAACCGGGACCGACTATAGAAAATAGAGGGCCAATTCTCTGCGAATCTACCGTGCCCCTGTCGGCGAAATTCCACGTGGGTTCATGGCTTTATCCGTCGGTGCCCGGACAATCACTCATGCGAGTGCCCTAGCGAGGTCCGCGATGCAGCTCCGAGCAGCGGCGGGCCGAGGGTCGATTGGGACAAAACTTGTGCTGGCGGGCCCATTTAGTTGAGATTTATAAAGGCCATTACTATTATACCTACATAACTCTCGGTCACTTATGGCGAACGAAGGAGCTAACCCTGAACGCCGCCTGGAAGAAATCATGTCACAGCAGATAGTTATGCGCGTGGTGGTGCGTTCGCTTGTAGGCGTTTTGTTCGCGTTGTCCCCGCTTGTGAGTCACGCGCTTGGGCTGGGCAAACTCGAACTGAAATCAGCTCTCAACCAACCGCTCGACGCGGAAATCGATTTCACGTCCGTTTCAGACGCCGAACTGAAAGGACTCAAGGTTTCGCTCGCGCCGCGCGCGGACTTCGAGGCGGCGGGCGCCGAGCGCATCCCGCTCCTGTCGCAAATAAAGTTCACGATTGCCAAGCGTCCGGATGGGCGCCACTACGTGCTGCTAAAGACCGACCAGCCGGTCGTCGAGCCGTTTCTGTTTGTGGTTCTGCAAGTGGACTGGGCCGGCGGACGCTTGGTCCGCGAGTACACGGCTCTTCTCGATCCACCGTCCTATGTCGTCGGAAAGCCGGCCGCGGTGGAATCGCCGCAAACGGCGCCGACCGTCGTCGCGCCGAGCACGCCGCCGCCCTCCACCGTCGAGACCGTTCCACCGCCGACGCCAGCCGGGCCGGAAGGCGAGACCCGTCTCGCGACGCCGGCACCGCCGGCGGCCGAACCTCTGGCGGCGCAACCGCCGCAGCAGGAAGTGAGTCCGCGCCCAGGCGAAACTCAGGAAGTGCAAATCCCAACGCCCAGCGAAGCGACGCAGCCTGCGATCGCGGCGCAAGAAAGCGATTGGTCGAACGCGGTTGAGTACACCGTGCGGCCGGGCGACACCTTGTGGGCGATCGCCGAGCGTATTCGTGCCGATGGGAACCTTTCAACCGAGCAGGTCATTCTCGCGATCTTTCGAAACAATCCGGATGCGTTCTTCCGTAACAACGTGAACAACGTTTACGCCGGAAAAGTTTTGAAGATTCCGGAACGCGACGCCGTCGCGGCGACACCGCTAAACGCGGCGCGGCGCGAGTTTCGTGCGCAGTACAGTGCGTGGAAGGAATACAAGACGCAGCTCGCCGCGCGCGGTCGCGCGCTTAAAGTCGAACCGGAAGGGGCGGAGCCGGCAGCCCCGACATCGCCGGACACCGCGCAAAGCAAGCCGTCGGAAGAAAAGAAAGCAGCGACGGCAGCCGCGCCGACGAAGGAATCGGAAGAGCTGTTGAAGATTGTTCGCGGCGCGGGCGAAGAAAAACAGAAGGCCGGAGAGAAGAGCGCGGAGACTGAATCGAGCAAGGCCGCCGAGTCGCGCGAGCGAACGGCGTTGGCCGAGCGCGTCGCCACGCTTGACGAGTCGTTGGAGTCGAAACGACTGGAAAACCGCGAGCTGACCGAGAAGGTCGGTCAGGTGCGGTCGCAAATTAAGAACGAGAAGCGCCTCATCGAACTGGAAAACGAGACGGTCGCGCGACAAACCGCGAAACCGGCCGAACCGACGCCGGAGGCGCCGAAGCCCGAGGCGAAACCGGAGCCGGCACCGACGCCGGCACCGGAGGCAAAGACCGCGGCGCCGCCTCCCCCGGCCAAGCCGGTGGAACCGGCGCCGAAGCCGCGCGCCCGACCGCCGGCGCCGCCATCGCCACCGGCGAAAAGTTTGGTCGATACGATTATTGAAACGGTGACCGATGGCTCCGTGCTGCCTTTGGTGGGCGGAGTGCTGGTCCTGTTGGTCGGCGGCGTGCTCATGATCTACATGCGCCGCCGGCGCCGCTCGATCGCGGAGTTCGAAGAAAGCATTCTTGCTTCCGACGCGATTGCCACCGAGGCATCGCCGACGTCGGCGGAGACGACCGGCCAGGTGACGACGGGCGATACGTCGTTCCTGAGCGACTTCAGCAAGGGCGGCATGGGTCAGGTGCATACGGATGAAGTCGACCCGGTGGCCGAAGCCGAGGTGTACTTGGCCTACGGCCGCGACGAAACCGCGGAAGAAATTCTGAAAGAAGCGATCGTCAAGAATCCCGAGCGTCACGAGCTGAAACAGAAGCTCCTTGAGATTTATGCGCAGCGCAACGACGTGGGTGCGTTCGAAACCTTGGCGGAAGAGTTGTATGCCGCGGTTGCAGGTCGTGGCAGCAAGGTATGGGAGAAAGTCGAGGAGATGGGCCGCAAGCTCAATCCCGACAACCCCATGTTCCGCGGCGGTGCGCCGGAGCAGCGCGGCGCGGGAAGCGCCGGGAACGCGCCACCGAGTTCCAAAACGGTTCCCGCCGCAAGCGCATTCGGCGCGGCCGCATCGACCCGAGTCGCGGACCAACCCGCGTCGGTCGACTTCGAGTTCGAAACGGGGGCCGGGTCGCAATCGGCAGCCGCCGACACGGGCAGCATCGAGTTCGGTCTCGATACCGAGGATCTGCCGGGAACGCCCGCGTCCGCGGCGAAACCGCGCGCGCGCGGCGGCGCCACCGAACTTGACGAGTTCAAGCTCGATACGCCGGTCGACGACGTGGTGGAATTCGACGCCGCCAAAGGGAACGGATCGGATTCGGTTTCGTTCGGAAGCGACGCCGCTCGTGGCGGTGGCGATGACGACATCAAGTGGGATCTCGACACGCAGGAGCCAGCCGCCTCGGCGGCGGGCGAAGAGAAGGCCGCAAGCGGCAATGGCGCCGATGAGCAGTGGGACGAAACCGCCACCAAGCTCGATCTTGCGAAGGCTTACATCGATATGGGT
Source organism: Burkholderiales bacterium (assembly GCA_036396275.1). GTDB lineage: Bacteria > Pseudomonadota > Gammaproteobacteria > Acidiferrobacterales > Sulfurifustaceae > JACQFZ01. Next base: position 15,267 of record DASWLD010000170.1, on the reverse strand, counting down.
GACGCCGAAGGGGCGCGCAGCATCCTCGATGAGGTTCTGGCCGAAGGAAACGACGCGCAAAAGAAACAGGCCGCCGAGTTGGCGGCACAAATCGCCTAGTCGGCGATACCCAAGGGATCGTCAGCCCGCCGGTCAGTGATTATTAGAGAACGCCCCGCCCGCCCTTAGGCGGGGACTTCAAATTCCGCAATTGTTGAATCGAGCGACGACCGGGCGCTTTAGGGAATCGTCGTGACGCGCGCTATCCGAACGTCTCTGGATCCTGCCTAGAAGCGGCGCCCGAAGTAAACGCCGGTATACCGGTCGAAGCCGGCGGCCGCTGCCGCGCCGATGTACCCGTTGTCTTCCAGATTCAATTGCACGCCGACAAAACCGCCGACGCGGTCGGTTTGCGAGATCTTGCGGGTCTCGTTGATCGTCCCCGTCAACCGTTGCGTGCCGTCGATGACGCCGTAGCGCGCGCCGCCGTAGACGAGCAGCGCGTCGCCGATCCTTGCGGTCGCGCGTAGACTCGCCGACGGCTCGCGCCATGAAATGACGACCTGCTGCATGCCGTTGTCGTCATCCATTTTTTGGTAGAGCCAGGCGCCGTGTAGCGAGACGCCGCCGCGTTCGTAGGTTAAGAGATCGAGATCGAGCAGCATGCCGGCGTGATAACCGCTCAGTTCGCGCCCCGCGAGCGGCGGATTGTTGGATTGGGTCAGGAACGAATAGCCTCCCGCAAGACCGAGTTGTAGGCGTTCGCCGAAACGTTCGCGCCAAGCGACGCCAATGCGATCGACGGTGGTGTCGATTCTCGATCCACCATAGTCCAAATCCATCGTGTGGTGGCTCAGGCTAAAACTGAAATCGGGCGGGCGATCGGTGGTATATAGGCGACTATCCGCGGCCGCCGGCGCCGCCCCCAGCAACAGCCCTAGCGCCAGCGTCCATCTCATGACACGCGCTCGAAGGTGACGAAGCTATAAGCGTAGCAGTGGCGCTCGTCCGGCGCGTGGCGAACGCGCGCGACTTCACGCCAATGCGACCAATCGATTTGCGGAAACAGCGTGTCGCCCGGTACGGCGGCATGCACCAGCGTCAAGTGAAGCCGGTCGGCCCGGTCGATCGTCTGCGCGTATATTTCCGCGCCGCCGATGACAAAGACCTCGGAGGCACCGCGGCACGCGGCGAACGCCGCATCGAGCGAGTCGACCACTACGCAATCGGGCGCGTGATAATTTGCGTGCCGGGTCACGACGATGTTCGTGCGCTGCGGCAGTGCGCGTCCGATCGATTCATAGTTGCGTCTGCCCATGATTACCGGGTGGCCGGTCGTGAGTCTGCGAAAATGCTTGAGATCCGCCGGAAGCCGCCAAGGGAGCGCGTTGGCGTTGCCGATCACGCGGTTCTCCGCGATCGCGGCGATGAGGGAAACGCGCATGAAAGCAGTTAAAAGTGAAAAGTGTAAAGTGAAAAATGAAAAGCGACGCGTTCCGTAGTGGGTGGCCGTTCCAGTCTTAATTTTTCACTTTTCACTGTTTTCACACCGCCACCGGTGCTTTGATCGCCGGATGCGGATCGTAGTTCATGAGATCGAAATCGTCGAACTCAAAAGCGTCAAACGCGGTGCGTGCCGGATTCAGCCTAATCCGCGGCAGCGGGCGGGGCTCACGCGTGAGCTGCAAGCGCGCCTGATCCAAGTGATTCAAGTACAAGTGCGCGTCGCCGAACGTGTGAATGAATTCCCCGGGCCGCAGGCCGCTGACTTGCGCAAGTATCAGCGTCAGGAGTGCGTAGGAGGCGATATTGAACGGCACGCCGAGAAAAATATCGGCACTGCGCTGGTACAGCTGGCACGATAGTCTTCCATCCGCCACGTAGAACTGAAACATCACGTGGCACGGCGGCAATGCCATCTTGTCGATGTCGGCGACGTTCCAAGCGCTCACCAGCATCCGGCGGGAATCGGGGGAGCGCCGGAGTTGCTCGACCACGCGCGTGATCTGATCGACGTGGCTCCCATCCGTCGTCGGCCAGGCGCGCCATTGATGGCCGTAGATCGGCCCGAGTTCGCCGTTGGCGTCGGCCCACTCGTCCCAGATGCTCACGCCGTTCTCCTTGAGGTAAGCGATGTTGGTCTCGCCTCGCAGAAACCACAGCAGCTCATGGATGATCGATTTCAAGTGCAGCTTCTTGGTCGTGAGCAGCGGAAAGCCGCGCGCGAGATCGACGCGCATCTGGTGACCGAACACGGACAGCGTCCCCGTCCCGGTGCGGTCGGTCTTGCGCGTGCCGTGCGTTAAGACGTGCTGTAAGAGATCGAGGTAGTTCTGCATGATTCGAGTCGGGCAGAGTGCCGAGAAACGCCGACGAGTGGTAGCCGTCCAACGTGGTCAGCGAGCGGGTTTTGCACGATTATCTTGGTTAGCTGCATCGCGATGTTGCGCCTCCCGCCGAAACGCGAAGCGAGGCACGGCGTTAGTATAACCGCGCGATCACGTCGATAGCAGCCGGGAACGGGGCGGGGATCTGGGACTCATCGACAATGACGATACGATACTTCTTCATGGCGCCGCTGCTGGAGCGCTTGGCGCAGCCGGCGTTTCTGGCGCGCTTGGTCGCCATCATCCTGCGCGTTACGGCGGCGCTGATCGCGCTGCTTTCGCTCACCATCTTCTTTAAGGTCGGCAAGCTGACGTTCGAACTGCCGACCAACCGCGTGCTCGGCGGTATTCTTTTCGAGGTGCTCTTTGTCATGGCGGTGTATGCCACGGTACACGTACTCATCATTCGTGCGCGTGACATTGAAACACTCAAGGCAAACGACACTTACGCCATTTCGATTGCGGCGCTGCTCGTGAAAATGGTCGGCGAGGCGTACGGCGGATTCATGCTGTTCATGTCGCTCGGCGCCGGACTTTTCGTCTGGTTTACCAACCAGCAGCTGGGCAACCTTCTCGGTCCGGTGGTGCGCGCGCTGTTCCCGGGTGCGAATGACGATCCCACTTTTATGGGGGGAATCCAGTTGATGGCGACCGGTGTCTTGATCAGCGCGGGCGCTCTGGTGTTCGCGTACGCGGTGGCACAGGCGCTGTCGTTGTTGGTGCGGCCGGCGCGCAACGGCTCGCAGCAATTTCCAACGGCCGAGATCAATCAGTCCTACCGGTCGCGTTTCGGCTCGGGTTAGCGACGGTCGGACCGGGGTTTCATGCTACGCGACCCGGCGCACCCGGCTTTGCGCATCCGGGGTTTTTGATTCGACGGACTTCTTGCGCTATTCGCACGGTCAGTTCGCCGCTCGCGATTCGCTCGATGGCGTTACGCATCTTTCCAATGCCGAATCTGGACCACAACGAAATTGCCACCAGAAAATAGAGAGCGACAAGCGTCATGCCGGCCGTCAACGCGATCGCCACGCCGTCTGACACGGACAGCGACGAAAACAGCCACGTGAGACCGTCTTTGTAATCGACCTGGAAAGGGCGCGCGAGAACTCTTTTCGATCAGTTTGTTCCGCCTCGCAGTTCAAGATCGCGGCCGGGCGCCTCCGAACAGAGCCAGCTGTCGGCGCTTGAATAGCGGAACCAGAATCATTCCGGCGACGAAGCCGCCGACGTGCGCGCCGAACGCCACTCCGCCCACCCCGGGCGCGGCAAGCAGTGAGCTCACCAGTTGTATCGCGAACCACAAACCGAGCACCAGAATCGCGGGCAGGTGCACGAGCTGGGTGAACAATCCGAGCGGTATCAGCACGAGTACCTGAGCGCGCGGGTAAAGTAACAAATAGGCGCCGAGCACGCCCGAGATGGCGCCGCTCGCGCCGATCATCGGCACCGTCGAGTCGGGATTAGGCAGCGATTGCGCCAGCGCCGCCGCGACGCCGCAGACGAGGTAAAAGACGACGAAGCGAAAATGTCCCATCGCGTCCTCGACGTTGTCGCCGAAGATCCACAGGAACAGCATGTTGCCGATCAGGTGCAGCCAACCGCCGTGCAGGAACATGGACGTAAACACGGTCGCGACCGGCGGGATGAGATAGAGGTCCGGCGGTAGCCGCGCGTCGCGCAGCAACGTCGCCGGAACCACGCCGAGGCTGTACACGGCCGCCTGGAAGCCGGGTTCGCCGAGGGACAGTTGCCATAAAAAAATGATCGTGCACGCGAGGATCGCGGCAACGGTCACGACCGGCGTGATGCGGCTCGGAATGTTGTCGCGCAGCGGTATCACGTTTGGGCGCGCAGGACGGTCAGGGGATCCTGCCGGAAAAAGTCCGCCAGTTCAGCGTACACCCGCGGAAACTCGCGTTCGACGATCGTCGGCTCGCTGAAGTATGTTTCGGTTGCAACCGCAAAAAACTCCGCCGGGTCGGTCGCGGCGTACGGATCGAGTTCGGTCGGCTTGTCGGCGTCGACGGCGTCGGCAAATTGCTCGTAGGCGTCGTTAAACGTTCGGCTCCACCGCCGCGCCGACATGTGTTCATGCAGGGGCGGAAAACCGTTGGGGGCACCGTTCAGGATATCGAGTTTGTGCGCGCACTCGTGAATCACCACGTCTCGGTCGGCCGCGCCCCGGTCGGCCGCGATCGCATCCCACGACAGCACCATCGGGCCTTGCGACAGCGACTGGCCGCAGAGTTCGCGCGTGTCGCGATGGACCACGCCGGCAGGGTCGACGTACTCGTCGTGGACGCGAAAGTCGGCGGGATAGACGACAATGTCGCTCCAGCCTCGGTAGTAGTTCAAGCCAAGATTCAAGATGGGTACGCAGGCCTTCAACGCGATCACGGTCCGCACATGCGGCGTCGGTTCGAAACCGGCGGCACCGTCGAACGATTTGGTTGCGAGGAACGTGTTCGCGAGATCGCGCAGCCGGTCGCGATCGACCTTCGGCAGCGCCTGCGCGTAGGCGCATTGTGCGAGCGCACGCCGCCAGTCGCCGTCGGCGATCTGCCTGCGCCGGAAGGGGAAGAGTTTCCACATTACCGCGGACACGATCCGATTCGCCGGTTCGGCTACGCGCTCTGCAGGTGCCGTACCGTCAGCCGCTTGCCGGATTCGACGGCGGGCTGGTCGAGCGGGTTGATGCCGTACAGCAACCCGGCGTAAACGGTTGTTCGCTGGTACAGGTCGATCAGCTGGCCGACGGTGTGCGCGTTCAGCACCGGTAGATGCAGCGTGAGATTCGGATGGCCGTAGTCGGTGATCACTTGGCGGGTGGCGAGGAACTCCGCCGCGATCAGATCGTTCAGCGATTTGTTCGCGAGATACGGAAACGCGTCGCGATCGGCCGGCGCCAGCGGCACGGCCACGTCGTGGGTCCAGCGATCGAGCGCGACGAACGAAAAAACTTTGTCGCGACGCGATTCGAGATACATCTGCAGCTGGCTGTGTTGATCGACCGCGCCGAGCGCGGTGACCGGCAACGTGCCGGCGGGAGTGCCGTCGGCGCGGCGCTTGCCGAGCGACTCGGCCCACAGCTGGCGATACCAGTCGCCGAAGAGGCGCAATGCGTTTACGTACGGCATGAAGACGGAAAGCCGCTTTTCCTTGCGCGTATCGAGCAAATACGAAAGCGCGGCTAACTCGAGCGCCGGGTTCTCATGCCAGTCGGCCGAAACACAACGCGCCGCGTTCGCGCGCGCGCCGGCGAGCAGCGCGGCGACATCGACGCCGCTCGCCGCGAGCGGGAGCAGTCCGACGGCCGAAAGTACCGAGTAGCGCCCGCCAACCTTGGACGGTACCGGCAAGGAGCGCAGCGTTTCGGTTTCGGCAAGCGCTCGCAACCAGCCGACTTTCGGATCGGTCACCAGCCATTGATGCTCGCGCGCGGCGGATTTGTCGAGCGCCGCGTTCAGCCATTGGCGCACGACCATGTATTGCGTCGCCGTCTCGAGGGTGCCGCCGGACTTGCTGATGGCGATGACGGCCGTGGTGTTCGGCCGCAGGTTCGCGAGCAAATCGTGAATCAAGTCCGGGTCGACGTTATCGAGATAGTGCAGCCGCGGCCCCGGCTGTTTGCGGTTGCCGCAGCCGAGCGCTTGGCCAACCGCCATCGCGCCGAGGTTGCTGCCGCCGATGCCTATTACGATGATGTCGTCGAAACCGCGCAGGCGCTGCGCTTCCGCGTCGATCGCGGCGAGCGAATCCGGCATGGTGTCGTGCAAGCCGAGACAGGCGTAATCGGCGTCGAACCCACCGCGCTGGCGCGCGGCGGTGGTTTCGTGCACGCGCTTCAATTCGGCGGCGCAGCTCTCCACGTCGCCGCGCGCGACCCCTTCACCGACCGTCGGAGCGTACGCATTGGTCGTATCGACGCGCAGCGGCGCGTCGCCGGAACGGTGGTGAGTCGAGCGGGATGAGTTTTGGGCCGGCGGCATCGTACTCGGTGGATTTTTGAAACGGCCGGCCTTGGAGCGCCGACCGCGGTATCGTAGCACAGCCTAGCGGCCGGCAAGTTCGGCCGCTTGCAAGGAATTGCGCAACAGCGTTGCGACGGTCATCGGGCCGACTCCGCCGGGCACCGGTGTGATCCATGCGGCGCGTTCGCGCGCCGGTTCGAACTCGACGTCGCCGCGCACCTTACCGTCGGCGCTGCGATTGAAACCGACGTCGATCACGACGGCACCGGGTTTGATCCAGGCGCCTTTAATGAACTCGGGTTTGCCGACGGCCGCCACCACGACATCGGCGCGCTGCACGTGACGTTCCAGATCGCGCGTCGGACTGTGGCATATCGTTACGGTGCAGCCGACCAATAACAGCTCGAGCGCCATCGGGCGTCCAACGATACTCGACGCGCCGACGACCACCGCGTCGAGACCGCGAATATTCACCTGCGTCGATTGCAACAAGCGAATCACGCCCCACGGGGTGCACGGCCGCAGTACCGGCGCGCGCTGCAGCAGCCGACCGACGTTGTAGGGGTGAAAGCCATCGACATCCTTACGCGGATCGATCCGCTCGATGACCGTGCGCGAATCGATATGCGTCGGCAACGGCAGTTGCACCAATATGCCGTCGACGCGCGGGTCGGCATTGAGCCGGTCGACGAGCGCCAGCAACTCCGCTTGGGTCGTCCGTTCGGGAAGATCGTGCGCGAACGATTCGATTCCGACTTCGGCGCAGGCTTTGCGCTTGTTGCGGACGTAGATCCGTGACCCGGGGTTTGCGCCGATCAAAACCACCGCCAAGCCGGGAACGCGCTTTCCGGCCGCGAGGCGCTGCTCGACCGACGCTCGCACCTCGGAGCGAAGTTCCGCCGCAATACGGTTGCCATCAATGATGCTGGCGGCCACGGATAGACCCTAGGGGAAATCGAAGCCGCGCATGATCGCACGTGAAATCCATGCCGCCAAGCGTTCGATACCGTTCCTTTGGCTTCCCGCAGCCGGTGAGCGCCGCGCCACGGATGGTGCGGCCGGGGTGCATCGAAGCGATATTCGTCTCGCCAGGGATGGCAGGTGGTGCGCCCGACAGGGTGAGGCGGAGTTTTCGCAGATGCACTTAAAGTACATCTGCGCCGGCGAACGCCCGACCCACGGAAGGTCGGGCTGGGGTTGATCGAAGTCACCGTCGCTTCGCCAGGGATGGCATGTGGTGCGCCCGACAGGACTCGAACCTGTAACCGCCAGCTTAGAAGGCTGGTGCTCTATCCAATTGAGCTACGGGCGCGTTGGGAGTTAGTCCTCGGAAATGGTCGGGGTAGAGGGATTTGAACCCCCGACACCCTGCTCCCAAAGCAGGTGCGCTACCAGGCTGCGCTATACCCCGATGTTCAGAACCGGCGGCGCGCGAAAGTCGGCGCCGCTGCCTGCTCAGAATCGCATGCGCGCCGGGTGTGGTCAACGTGCGACGCCGCGCCGTTCTGCGCGCCAGAGGGTGTTTTTCGTGTTCTGTGATTCGGACTGTATAATGCGCGGCTCGATGGTGAGCGTAGCTCAGTTGGTTAGAGTCCCGGATTGTGATTCCGGTTGTCGTGGGTTCGAGTCCCATCGCTCACCCCAATTCTGAGGACAGAGGACGGAGGACAGACGGCTGTACAGTCTTCTGTTCTCCGTCCTCTGATATCGGGCCGTTAGCTCAGTTGGTAGAGCAGCTGACTCTTAATCAGCGGGTCGTAGGTTCGAGCCCTACACGGCCCACCAAATTCAGACGATAGAGGACTGAAGAGAGAGGACCGACTCAGAGGACTGAGGACGGACGACCGAGGATTGAAACAGTCCTCGGTCGTCTGCCATCGGCCTACTGTCGCGGTCTTCTGTCTTCAGTCCTCTGTCGTCTGGAAAGCGAATGTGGCGGAATTGGTAGACGCGCTGGATTTAGGTTCCAGTGGGGCAACCCGTGGGAGTTCGAGTCTCCCCATTCGCACCACTCGGCTCCGCGAGTTGGAAGACGTGATTCGAACGAGATAGATGTAAAACCATCATGCAAGTATCGCTGGAAACGACAAGCTCGCTCGGGCGACGACTGACGGTCGTCGTTCCGGCCGAGCAGTTCGAACAAGAATTCGCGACGCGGCTGAACCGGCTGTCGCGGCAGGTGAAGATGCCGGGCTTTCGGCCGGGCAAGGTTCCGACCAAGGTCGTGGAAGCGCGCTACAGCGGGCAGCTGCTCGAGGAAGTGGCGGGCGAGCTGATCGAACGCACGCTGCGCGAGGCGATCGGCGAGCAGCACCTTCGGCCGGCCGGCGGCACGCGCATTCAGCACAAGCCCCTCGCGCGCGGCCAAGGCCTCGAGTACACCGCCGAATTCGAGATCTTCCCGGAAATCGCGCGCCTGGATTTGGCGGGCGTCACGATCGAGCGGCCGCTGCCGCAGGTCGCGGACAGCGACGTAGACCAAACACTCGAATCGGTGCGTCGTCGGCGTGTTACGTGGAATCCGGTGGATCGCCCGGCACAGCGCGAAGATCGGGTCATGATCGATTCGACCGCCCGGGTGGATGGCGCCGAGATCGAAAGCGGTAAAGCGGAGAACCACGCGGTCGTTATCGGTTCGGGCCGGATGTACGCCGAGATCGAAGATGCGCTTGCGGGCTGCGCGCGCGGTGACACGCGGCGCGTGGTCGTGAACTTCCCGGCGGATGCCGCGAACAAAGCGCTCGCGGGTAAAGCCGTCGAGTTCGAAATTCACGTGAACGAAGTCGCCGCGCCGATATTACCCGAGGTCAACGACGAGTTGGCCAGGGGGCTTGGCGTAACCGAGGGCGGTATCGAGGCGCTGCGCGGCGAAATTCGAGCGAGCCTTGAGCGGGAAGCGAACGAGCGTGTGCGGACCTTGTTGCGCGGCAGCGTGTTTAAGGCATTGCGCGAGGCGAATACGTTCGATGTTCCCGCCGGGATGATCGCGGCCGAAGTCGAGCGCATGAAAAAGATTGCGGCGTCGGCGCGCGGGGATGCGAATTTGCCGGACCCGACCGACGATTCCTTCTATCGCGGCCGTGCGCAAATGCGCGTCGCGCTCGGATTGGTGCTGTCCGAGATCGTTCATGCACGTGCCATCAAGGCCGACCCGGCGCGCGTACGCGCCCGCGTCGAGCATCTGGCCCGAGACTACGACGCGCCGGAAAAATTCGTCGAGTGGTATTATGCGAATCCGCAACGTCTGGCAGAGGTCGAATCGGCCGTGCTTGAAGAACAGGTCGTCGAGTACTTATTAGGTACGGCGCAAATCCAGGATCGACCGACGCCGTTCCCCGACTTGCTCAAAATGGATGTTTCCGTCGATTGAGGTGTATAGTCAAAATATGAATATGACCGATCAGCAATACCCAGGCGGCGCGCAGCATTCGCGGGCGCTTGGCCTGATACCGATGGTTATCGAAACCACGGGACGCGGCGAGCGTGCGTACGACATCTATTCCCGGATGCTCAAGGAACGAGTCGTGTTTATGGTCGGGCCGGTTGAGGATCACATGGCCAACCTGATCGTCGCGCAGTTGCTATTCTTGGAATCGGAGAACCCGGATAAGGATATTCACTTGTACATCAACTCACCCGGCGGGGCCGTGAACGCGGGCCTCGCGGTCTACGACACGATGCAGTTCATCAAGCCGGACGTAAGCACGGTTTGCGTCGGGCAAGCCGCAAGCATGGGCGCGCTGATTCTGACAGGCGGCGCGAAGGGCAAACGCTTCGCGTTGCCGCATGCCCGCATGATGGTGCACCAGCCCATGGGCGGGTTTCAGGGACAGGCGACCGATATCGACATCCACGCACGTGAAATCCTGCGCGTGCGCGAGCGACTGAACCAGATCATGGTCAAACACACTGGCCGGACGGTCGAGCAAATCCGCGACGACACCGATCGCGACTACTTTATGGAAGGCTCCGAGGCGCTGGAATTCGGGCTGATCGACAAGGTAATCGAAAAACGCACGTAAAATGGGGGGTAACGGACCGCCGTATTCGACACTGTCGGGATAGGTTGCGGCGCACTTGCATATGTTGCGCGGAACCGGCATCTTGATAAATAGGGTGTGCTCCTGAGGTCATAAGAGAATGGCTGACGATAATCATTCGGGCCGGGGTGACGGCAAAGGCGAGAAGCTTCTTTATTGCTCCTTCTGCGGGAAGAGCCAGCACGAGGTGCGAAAACTCATCGCGGGTCCGTCGGTATTCGTGTGCGACGAATGCGTCGAACTTTGCAACGACATCATTCGCGAGGAAGTTCAGGAAGAGAAGAACGCCGCCCAGGCGAAAAAGAAGTTCCCCGCGCCGCGGGAAATCTACGAGATTCTCGACGAATACGTCATCGGCCAGTCGGACGCCAAGAAAATCCTGGCGGTGGCCGTTTACAACCACTACAAGCGCATCGAACACGAAACACGCAGCGGGGATGTCGAGCTTTCCAAAAGCAATATTTTGATGGTGGGCCCGACCGGGTCCGGAAAGACGCTGCTCGCCGAGACGCTGGCGCGGCTGCTGAATGTGCCGTTTACCATCGCCGATGCTACGACCTTGACCGAAGCGGGTTATGTCGGCGAGGACGTCGAGAATATCATCCAGAAGCTGCTGCAGAAGTGCGACTACGACGTCGAGAAGGCGCAAAAAGGCATCGTCTATATCGACGAAATCGACAAGATTTCGCGCAAGAGCGAGAACCCGTCGATCACGCGCGACGTCTCGGGTGAAGGGGTGCAGCAGGCGTTGCTTAAGCTCATCGAAGGCACGATCGCGTCGGTGCCGCCGCAGGGCGGCCGCAAGCATCCGCAGCAGGAGTTCCTGCAAGTCGATACCGCGAACATACTTTTTATTTGCGGCGGCGCGTTCTCGGGGCTCGAGCGCGTGATTCAGTCCCGTTCCGAAAAGAGCGGCATCGGTTTTAGCGCCGAGATTAAGGGTAAGGCCGACATGCGCAAGGTCGGAGACATACTGCGATCGGTCGAGCCCGAGGATTTGATCAAGTACGGCTTGATACCGGAGTTTGTCGGGCGCTTACCGGTGATCGCGGTGCTGGATGAGCTGGATGAAAAGGCGCTGATTCAGATACTGACGGAGCCGAAGAACGCGTTGGTAAAACAGTATCAGCGCCTGTTCAAGCTTGAAGGCGTCGAGCTCGAGATTCGAGAGGACGCGCTGCTTGCCGTGGCCAAGCGCGCAATGGATCGCAAGACCGGCGCGCGCGGACTGCGCTCGATTCTCGAGCGTAGCCTGCTCGAAGTGATGTTCGACCTTCCGTCGCTCGACGGCGTTAAGAAAGTCGTGATCGAGGCAAGCGTCATCGATGAGGGAACCAAGCCGCTTCTGATCTACGCCGACGAAGAGGATCGCGGCAAGCGGCGGGCGGCGCTGAGTCAGTAGCGACGATATTGCGACACCCGATCGCGAGAACCCCGCCAACGGCGGGGTTTTTTGTCACTGGATAAGCGTTTATCGAGCGCCCTCCCTCGTTCGTCACCTGCGCAATGCGAGGTTGCATTGACCCCACTTTGGTTCCACACTCTGAAGGTACCCCGAAACTTCCGTCGAAACCCTGAACGGAGTTTAGCCGAGACAACATGACGCAAAAATCACAGGAAAAGGCTTTGCCCAAGACCATACCCGGTTCCGAGACGTCGCTGCCGGTGCTGCCGCTGCGCGACGTCGTCGTCTTTCCGCACATGGTCATCCCGTTGTTTGTCGGGCGGCCGAAGTCGATACGCGCGCTCGAGACGGCGATGGAGTCGGGAAAGCAGATCATGTTGGTGGCGCAGAAGAGCGCGTCGGACGACGACCCGGGAATCGAATCGATTCACACCGTCGGAACGGTGGCGAGTATTCTGCAACTGTTGAAGCTGCCGGACGGCACCGTCAAGGTGCTCGTGGAAGGCGAGCGGCGCGCGGTGATCCTGCGATATCTGGAGACCGAGCAACAGTTCACGGCGCACACCGCGCTGCTCGTCGCCGATCCAATCGACGATCGCGAGGGTGAGGCGCTCACGCGCTCGGTGCTCACGGAGTTCGATCAGTACGTCAAGCTGAACATGAAAATTCCGCCGGAGATTCTGACTTCGCTCGCCGGCATCGACGATGCGAGTCGGCTGGCGGACACCATTGCCGCGCATCTTTCGCTCAAGATCGAGGAGAAACAGCAGATTCTCGAGATTCAGCGCGTGCAGGATCGGCTCGAACGAATTCTCGGGGTCATGGAAACCGAGATCGATCTCCTGCAGGTCGAAAAGCGCATTCGCGGGCGCGTGAAGCGGCAAATGGAGAAGAGTCAGCGCGAGTACTATCTGAACGAACAAATGAAGGCGATTCAGAAGGAGCTCGGTGAACTCGAGGAAGGCCCGAACGAAGCCGAGGAACTTTCGAACAAGATCGCCAAGGCCGGCATGCCCAAAGAGGCGCGCGAGAAGGCCGAGTCGGAACTGAAAAAACTCAAGATGATGTCGCCGATGTCGGCCGAGGCGACGGTCGTGCGCAACTACATCGATTGGCTGGTGAACGTGCCGTGGAAGAAGCGCAGCAAGATTCAGAAGGATCTAAAGCGCGCCGAGGAGATTCTCGAAAAGGATCACTACGGATTGGAAAAGGTCAAAGAACGCATCCTCGAATATCTCGCGGTGCAGCAGCGCGTCGAGCAACTCAAGGGCCCTATCCTCTGTCTGGTGGGACCGCCGGGAGTGGGCAAAACCTCGCTCGGCCAGTCGGTGGCACGCGCCACCGGGCGCAAGTTCGTGCGTATGTCGCTCGGCGGCGTGCGCGACGAGGCCGAGATTCGAGGCCACCGGCGCACGTATATCGGTTCATTGCCCGGCAAACTCATCCAGAACATGGCCAAGGCGAAGGTCCGCAATCCGCTGTTCATGCTGGACGAGGTGGACAAAATGGCGATGGACTTTCGCGGCGATCCGAGCTCGGCGCTGCTGGAAGTGCTCGACCCGGAACAGAATCATGCGTTCAACGATCATTATCTCGAGGTCGATTACGATCTTTCCGACGTGATGTTCATCGCGACCGCGAATACCTTGAACATTCCGCCGCCGCTGCTCGATCGCATGGAGGTCATTCGGCTGTCCGGCTACACCGAAGACGAGAAAGTCAATATCGCGAAGCGTTATCTCGTGCCGAAACAGCTCAAGAACAACGGTTTGAAGGAAAACGAACTCGACATTCCCGAGGACACGATTCGCGATATCGTGCGCTACTACACGCGCGAGGCGGGCGTACGCAATCTCGAACGCGAGATCTCGAAAATCTGCCGCAAGGTGACGAAGGATCTGTTGCTGAATCCCGGACAGAAGTCGATTTCGGTTGGTCCCGACGGGTTGGAGAAATACCTCGGCGTGCGGCGCTTCCGCTACGGCGTGGCCGAGGAAGCCAACCAAATCGGCCAAGTCACCGGCCTCGCCTGGACGGAAGTGGGCGGCGAATTGCTGACCATCGAAGCGATCATCGTTCCGGGGAAGGGACGGCTGACCATTACCGGTAAACTCGGCGACGTGATGCAGGAGTCGATTCAGGCGGCGATGAGCGTCGTGCGCGCGCGCTCGGCAAAGCTCGGCCTGCCCGCGGATTTTTATCAGAAGCACGATTTTCATGTCCACGTGCCGGAGGGTGCGACGCCGAAGGACGGCCCAAGCGCGGGCATCGCGATGTGTACGGCGATGGTGTCGGCCCTCACGAAAATTCCTGTGCGCGCGGAAGTGGCAATGACCGGCGAGATTACGCTGCGCGGTGAAGTGCTGCCGATCGGCGGGTTGAAGGAAAAGTTGTTGGCCGCGCACCGGGGCAACATCCGTACCGTGTTGATCCCGGAGGAGAACCGAAAGGACCTCGTCGAAATTCCGAAGAATATCCGGGATAGCATCGAGATCAAACCGGTGCGATGGATCGACCAAGTCCTCGAAGCCACGCTCGAACGCCTACCCGAGCCGATCGAAGAAAAGCCTGTCGAATCAAAGGTGACGGAAACGGAGGAAGCGTCGGAGCCCGCCAATCCGGTGACGACGCACTAATCCGGAAGACAGAGGACAGATGTCGGGAGACCGTGGATAGCAGTCCTCCGGCATCGGACTACGGCTCGGTTCTTCGTCCTCCGTCTTCTGTCTTCTGTCTTCTGTCTTCCGTCCTCGGACTTGCAGCGTGGCCGCACGCTTGTTATAAGAATGCCGCGCACTCGATTCAAGCGCGGTTTTTCGAGCCACGTATTTCCCCCGCCAACCACCTGGAGGACAGAGCGTGAACAAAGCCGAACTCATCGAACAAGTTGCCCGTGCCGCCGATCTTTCCCATGCCTCCGCCCAGCGCGCGGTGGATGCGATGTTCAGCGCGATTTCGAATACGTTACGTAACGGCGAATCCGTGATGCTGACCGGGTTCGGAAGTTTTTCAGTGGCGCAGCGGGCGCAACGCAGCGGACGCAATCCGCGAACCGGCGAGCCGATCACGATCGCGGCGTCGCGCAATCCGCGCTTCAAAGCTGGCAAAGGCTTGAAGGATGCCATAAACTAGCGCGAATCTAGAAACTAGATACTGGAGACTAGAAACCAGAGGAAAAAATACCGCGGATGCGCGGTAACAAAGATTGCTGAGCGCTTTTTCTAGTTTCCAGTTTGGAGTCTCTAGTTTCAAGAGGGTGCTTAGCTCAGCGGTAGAGCGTCGCCCTTACAAGGCGAATGTCGGGGGTTCGATCCCCTCAGCACCCACCAATCTGGGGCTTCCGCTGTTGCTTTCTAGTTTCTAGTTTCCAGTTTCTAGAGGAGCGGTAGTTCAGTTGGTTAGAATACCGGCCTGTCACGCCGGGGGTCGCGGGTTCGAGTCCCGTCCGCTCCGCCATGATCATGGGGCGAGGTGCCATCCTC
>DASWLD010000169.1:0-6161 GCA_036396275.1 Burkholderiales bacterium | reverse complement strand
GCGGCAATACGCATGCGCAGCGCGTTCAGCCGAATGAAGCCCTCGGCGTCCTTTTGGTTATACGCGCCACGGTCTTCCTCGAACGTCGCGATGCTCTCGTCGAACAAACTGTCGGCGGCGGACTTGCGGCCGACGACGGTGACGTTACCTTTGTAAAGTTTGAGGCGCACGACGCCGTTCACCGACGATTGCGAAGCGTCGATCATCTCCTGCATCATCCGGCGCTCCGGGCTGAACCAGTAGCCGTTGTAAATAAGGCTCGCGTAGCGCGGCATCAGTTCGTCTTTCAGATGCGCGACTTCGCGGTCGAGCGTGAGCGATTCGATCGCGCGATGCGCCTTTAGCATGATCGTGCCGCCCGGCGTCTCGTAGGCGCCGCGTGACTTCATGCCGACGTAGCGATTCTCGACGATGTCGGTCCGGCCGATCCCGTTCGCGCCGCCGATCTTGTTCAGCGTCGCGAGCACCGTCGCCGGACTCATGCGCTTTCCGTTGACGCCGACGATATCGCCCTTTTCATAAGTAAGTTCGATGTAGGTCGCCTTGGTCGGCGCCTTTTCCGGCGCCACGGTCCAGCGCCACATGTCCGCGTGCGGTTCCTTCCACGGATCTTCCAGCTCGCCGCCTTCGTACGAAATGTGCAGCAGATTCGCGTCCATCGAGTACGGCGATTTCTTTCCGCGCTTCATTTCGATGGGGATTCGATGCTTGTCCGCGTACTTGAGCAGCTTTGCTCGCGAGGTGAGATCCCACTCGCGCCACGGCGCGATCACCTTGATGTTCGGGTTGAGCGCGTAATAGCCGAGCTCGAACCGCACCTGGTCGTTACCCTTGCCGGTCGCACCGTGCGCCACCGCGTCGGCGCCCGTTTTCCTCGCGATCTCCACTTGGCGCTTGGCGATCAGCGGCCGCGCGATCGACGTGCCGAGCAGATACTCGCCCTCGTACAGCGCGTTCGCGCGAAACATCGGGAACACGAAATCGCGCACGAATTCCTCTTTCAGGTCGTCGATGAAGATCTCCTTGACGCCCATCTTCTTGGCCTTCACGCGCGCCGGTTCCAGCTCCTCGCCCTGCCCGATGTCGGCCGTAAACGTCACGACCTCGCAGCCGTACGTTTGTTCGAGCCATTTGAGAATCACCGACGTATCGAGCCCGCCCGAATACGCCAAAACGACCTTCTCTATTTTTTCCGCCATATGCCTTCCGAAAAAAATGAATCAAGCGAACTTCGCAATCACCAACCCACCGAGAAACCAGCCGACCGCAAGGTCGACAAACGCCGCGCCGGTGTAAGCGGTTGAATACCCCCACCAGTTCCAGTCCGGGATGTTCGTCAGTACCCCGCCGGTGACCGCCGCCACCACGACGAAACCGACCTTACCCCAGAAACGCAGCCCGCTGGTGCGCGAGACCAGCCACGCCAGCAGCAGACCCGCCACGATCAGCGTGGCGAGCTGCGTGACCATGTTCTTCCCCATCGAGGTCATCCCGCCGGTACGCACCACGACCAAGGCGCTCGGCCCGCTGCGCCACTGTTTCGCCGCCGCGTCCTCGCGCTCCTTAAGCTGCTCGCGCGTTAGGTTCCCGGCATCGGCGTGCGCGTTCGGCAACAGGTAAACCCCGGGCGCGGAGGCATTCGCCGCGATCGCGGCCGTCACCGCCGCCTCGTCCGTGAACCGGAGGAAGGTCGCCTGATGCACCGGCAGTACCACCCAGCTCAAGGTGCTCCAGGTAAACGCCACCAAACCGCCCACGATGCCGCCGAGGATCGGCGATGTCTTCATAACTGGCCCCCATTGATCCGCAACCAAAAAATTAAAAGCCGGGAAATCCTAGCCCCGACGCGCCCATTGTAGCGGGAGATCGGGCATTAGCCGAGCCGCCGGCCCGGCATCGAATCACCAGAACGTGGCGGCGGCGGATTCGAGATAGGTCGTTTCCGCCGGAGTCGACGGACGATGAAGAACTTCGTTGCGGTGCGGGAAACGACCGAACCGATGAATCACATCGCGATGCCACCGCGCATAGGAGGCGAAGCTCTCGAACATCGAGCGCAGCTCGATCGGCGCTCGCGCATGCAATCGTTCGAACAGCCGCACGGACTGTTCTTGAAGATCGATATCCTCGGCGTGTTCGAGCGGCAAATACAGGAACGACGCGTGCAGCGGGTGTAGCGCCAGGTCGAATTCCCGCGAAATTGCGGCCAGCGCGACCTCACGCGCGAGCGGATCGGAATCAAATGCACGGGGGCTTTGCCGAAAGAGATTTCTTGGAAACTGATCGAGAACGATGACCAGTGCCAACGCGGAGGCGGCTTCCCCGCGCCATGCATTCAATTCGCCGCGCGCCGCCGACTCCGGCAGCGAGCCGAAGCGATGCTCGATTGCGCGATCGAAGTCACCGTTCTTGCTGAACCATAATTTTACACGGGCTTCCGCCCGCTCCGCGGATGAAAGCGCATCGGCGAACCAAAAATCGATCACATCGGACGGATCCGCGCCACCCGTCGCCATGTTCGGTGATCAGCGCTTCTCGGGCGGCAGGAATCGCAGCTCCGCCGCAAACCGCGCGTGCGCTTCAGCGTCGACCGGTCGATGCTTGAGCTTCGTGCTCGCCGGATCCTTGCCGAGATGGTTGTCGCCCTTCCAGTTCTTGGACGGCCGAATGGGTCGCGGCACGAAGCCGCCGCCGCAGTTCGGACAAACATTACCCAGAATGGTGTCGACGCACGACGCGCAGAACGTACATTCGTAAGTGCAGATGCGTGCCTCGAGGGAATCCGGCGGCAACGGTTTGTTGCAGTTCTCGCAGGTCGGTCTAAGTTCGAGCATGGGATTCTCTCCGTGCCTTGTTTCTTCGAAACCGAAGCAATACTAAGTCCTCGCTATTTCTTTCGCAGCTCGCGGAGCGAAGCCGCGAGACGCATCCACTCTTTCGGTGGCACTCGACCGCGCACCGAGAACCCGCCGCCATCGGGGCGAAATACGATGGCCTCGGCTTCCGCGGGATATTCGCCCGTTGCCGCCCGGATAACGTTACCGTGCGCCACGAATACATTGTTGGCGCCCACCGGTGGCGGTGTCGAGAGGCGCCGGCGCGTATGCGCGGTGATGGCCGATTCGCCACCGAAAAATTGCGCCGCCAGCAGATTCATTACATCCGTCGTGGTTTCAACCGCCCCGAGTCCCAGAGCACGCGCCGTGTCCACCGTACGACAGTAAGGACTCGCAAACACTCGACTTACCGGGATCTTCAACGCCCGCATGGCTTGCCCGACCTGCCGGGCGGTCTCGCGACCCGCCGCCGAAAGCTGCCGCATCCTTTTCGGATCGCAACTCTCCCAATCCCCCGGTGCCGCCACGTTATCGCCGGCCGACCAGTCCGTCGCCGCGTGGCGAAAGTAGACGTTGTATCCGCCGCCGCGAAGCGCCTGCACCAGCGACTGCCCCGTTAGCTTCTCGGTCTCTTGAGCGGCGGCGAAATCGGCCGGGGCGCCCGTACCGAGCGCCAAAGCGATCGCGACGAGCGCCAAGAAGCGTCCGCGTCTATTCGCCGCAACAGAGCCAACCATCATCAGCATCGGATCATTTCGATTCGCTGTCCCGAACCGGGACGTTCGTGAAAGACATCATCCAGGTATGTCGCGATTCCCCCGCTTGCGTCGATGGAACAGGCTACGCATCGGTCCCCGCGAGAGCGCTTGCGACGTGCGACGCGGCTACGCCTCATCCCACAGCAAATCCGCGTCGGCTTCGGCAGCTCGACGGCATAACTGAATAAGCGGGAAGGCGCGATGCCGCAACGATACCATGGACGCCTCGTCCTTGCGTTCGATGTCGGCCTTCGATCGCGCGTCCGATGGCATTCTCGCGAGCACCGCTTCGAGCCGCGCAACGGCTGGCGGAAGATCGGCGGCGAGTATCGCGCTCGGCACCGTGCCGCTGTGGCCCATCGTCTTGAGCAGCTCCACGGCAACGTCGCCGAACATAGTCAGGGTGCCGACTTTGCTATCGAATTTGACAAGCATGACGCGATTGTAAAGGCGCGGGGCGGCGCGCGGTAGAATCGGCGCCTTTCTTAATCGATCGCCGGAAGCTTCGCGTTGCCGTTCGTTCGCCCTTTTTTCCGCGTTGCGTCCCACCCCGGCAAACCGCCGAGATCATTTCGCAGCCCTTGAGCGGTCGCCGCGAAGACGCCGCAGGGCGGTCGAAACGATACGCTGGTGCGACTTTTGGGCGGGTACACGGAGAATATTTGCTATCTTAAGCTTCCGTCCGAAGCCCTCAGATATCTCCGATGTATCGGGTCACGGACGGATCCCGACGATAGGGAGGCTGTTTAGCATGAGTCACGACAAAAAAAACTTCGCTTCTGCAGCGTTCCCAATCGGCCGTGCCGCGTGGCATCAGCGGCGCTTGTCCGTTCTGTTTCTTGCGATTCCGGCCCTAATGAGCCTGGTCATGGGCTGCGGCTCGGCTTCCGTGCAGGGCGGCGGTTCTGATTCCGTCCAGACCAATACGCAACCGATCGTCCCGACCGTTACGTTGACTGCCGCGCCTGCCTCCGTCGTTTCCGGTGGCGTATCCGATCTTTCTTGGTCATCGTCGGAAGCAACTTCTTGCGTCGCGTCGGGAGCATGGTCGGGCGCCCGGGCAACATCTGGCAAAGAGTCCACCGGTGTGCTTAACGCAACTCGTACCTATTCACTGACCTGCACCGGTTCCGGCGGCAGCGCCAGTGCAACGGCGACGGTCACCGTACAAAACACTCCGCCGCCGCCGCCTTTGCCAACGGTCAGCTTCAGCGCCAACCCGACGAGCATCCCGAGCGGCAATGCTGCGCTGCTCACATGGACGTCGGCCAATGCGACCTCCTGTACCGCGTCGGGCGCTTGGTCCGGGACGAAGACGACGGCGAGTAGCGAATCAACGGGGCCGCTCACCGCCTCAAGAAATTATTCGCTCACCTGCGTCGGCGCCGGTGGAAGCGCATCCGCCGTCGTCACCGTTACGGTCCTGCCTCCGCCGACGCTAAGTTTTGGCGCTAATCCAACGAGCGTATCGAATGGCAGCGCGGCCACGCTGACGTGGACATCCACCGATGCCACGTCCTGCACCGCTTCCGGCGCGTGGTCCGGAACGAAGTCGACAGCGGGCAGCGAATCGACCGGGCCACTTACCGCGACCAAGAGCTACTCGCTCTCGTGCACGGGCCCCGGGGGGACCGCAACCAAGAACCTGACCGTCACCGTGTTGCCGCTGCCGACCCTGACCTTCAGCGTCGATCCGACAAGCGTCGCGGGCGGCGCGTCTTCAACGCTCACCTGGTCTTCAACCAACGCCACCGCCTGCACCGCTTCCGGCGCTTGGTCGGGCGCGAAAGCCGCGAGCGGCAGCGAGCCGACCGGTGCGCTTAACGTCACCAGCACCTACTCGCTGACTTGCACCGGCCCCGGCGGCAGCGTCAGTCGAAACGCGACCGTTACGGTCAACACGGGAGGCACGATCTACGGATTGGAGTTCCCCGGCAACGGCGCCGTGCGTCGCATGCTCTATTGGCACAACCCGTTTCCGATCTATGACGCGACCTACATTTTCCAGGTCTATCCGCGCAAGAAGACCAGCGGCCGGCACAAGTACTACACCACGTTTTTCTGGGGCAACGACGGGACGTTCTGGTGGGATGGGAGCGAGGCGAACACCTATTATGGGGCGCATCCGTACCCGATCCCGGCACCCGATGGGCCCGGTCAGTGGGAGATTTCCGTACACGCCGACGATCCGACCACGGGTAGCGAGGTCGATTGGAATCGCTGGCACACGCAGGCGTTCCGCGCCTGGCGCGAGTCGGCCACGGTGACGCACCACGAGTTCTACTGGGACTTACCGGACACGAGCAAAGTCATCACGTATCGAGTTTCCGATCCAGGCTGGGCCAGCAAGAATCCGCCGATACCGGCGATCGTGATGGGGCAAGCGCCCAATGTGAACGGCGAATCGTGGGGCGGCTATGAGGGATGGGAGGAATTCAACGGCATTATCCGCGGTATCCAGATCTATTCCGGCTTACTGTCGGTTGCCGACATCCAGGCGGAGATCGCCAATCCCAAGTCCACCGTCGCGGGACAGAACCTCATTTGGTATCTCAATGTGAATCCG
>DASWLD010000168.1:0-2771 GCA_036396275.1 Burkholderiales bacterium | reverse complement strand
GATGCCGCAGGCCGTGGCTTGTCGGTTTTGCTGTGTGAGCAGGACGATCTCGCCGGCCACACTTCTTCCGCGAGTACCAAGCTGATCCACGGCGGTCTACGGTACCTCGAGTACTATGAATTCAATCTGGTGCGCAAGGCGCTGCAGGAGCGTGAAGTACTTTTGCGTGCCGCGCCGCATATCATCCGGCCGCTGCGTTTCGTGATGCCGCATAACGCGCAACTGCGTCCGACGTGGATGATCCGGGCTGGGTTGTTTCTTTACGACCACCTGAGCCGGCGGAAACTGCTGCCGGGATCGCGGAGTGTCGACCTCGCGTCGAGCCCCTTGGGTCACCCGCTCAAGGCCCAGAATCGACAGGGCTTTGTGTATTCGGATGCGTGGGTAGATGACGCGCGCCTCGTCGTAGTGAACGCAATCGACGCCGCGGAACGCGGCGCGACTGTGCGCACGCGCACACGCTTCGTTAACGCGCAGCGCCATGCAAATCACTGGGTGGCCACGCTGCAACAAACCGCCAACGGTACGTCGGAAAGTGTCCATGCGCGCACGCTCGTGAACGCGGCCGGACCGTGGGCGGCGAACCTGTTGCGCGAGTCGCTGGCGCTACTACCGAAGCGCGAGCTGCTCATGGCAAAGGGTAGCCATATCGTCGTCCGCAAGCTTTTCGAACACGATCATGCCTACATTCTGCAAAATCCCGACAAGCGCATCATCTTCGCGATTCCCTATGAAGACGAATTCACCTTAATCGGTACCACCGACGTCGCGTTCAGCGGCGACCCGGCGAACGTTTCCATCTCCGCTGACGAAACCGATTACCTTTGTGAAATGGTGAACCGGTACTTCACGCGTCAAATTTCCGCGCACGACGTGATCGCCAGTTATTCGGGCGTGCGACCGCTGTTGGAAGACGACACCGCGGATCTTTCCGCGGTCACGCGGGACTACGCGCTGGAGCATGACGCCGGCGCCGACCGTGCTCCGTTGTTAACGGTTCTCGGTGGGAAGATCACCACCTTCCGTCGGCTGGCGGAAGAAGCGCTCGATCTGCTGGCCGCAAGCGTCGGCCGCGCGCGCCCAACGTGGACGGCCACGGCGCCGCTACCCGGCGGTGACATCGCGAACGCCGACTTCGATTCGTTTCTTACGGATTTGCGACATCGCTATACCTGGCTACCGGCGACGCTGTTGCGCCGGTATGCGCATGCTTACGGAACGCGCATTCATCGGTTGCTGGACGGCATGTCGAGCCTAGCGGGACTCGGCGAGGACTTTGGAGACTGTGTCTACGCCGCGGAAATCGACTACCTCGTGAAGCGCGAATGGGCGCGCACCCCCGAGGACATTCTCTGGCGTCGATCCAAGCTCGGCTTGCACGTCGCTGCCGACACGGTTCAGCGCCTAAGCGCCGCGCTACCCGGTATTGTCAGTCAGTGCGATCAGCCAGAGGTTCGGTATGCGACTAACGCTTGAAAACGTCGATTTGAACGTCGTCGGCGAAACCGTCAGTACGATGTTGATCTGGAGCCGGCCCCCGTGCCACTCAGCCTGTTGTTCGGCGCCCCGCAAGCTGACGTCGAATAAGCGATGACTTACATTCTGGCACTTGACCAAGGTACCACCAGTTCGCGCGCGATCGTCTTCGACGCGGAGGGCGACATAGTGGCCAGCGCGCAGCAGGAGTTTCGCCAGATCTTCCCGGCGCCGGGTTGGGTTGAGCACGATCCGATCGAAATTTGGCAATCGCAGCTGAAGGTCGCCCGAGATGCATTGACCAAGGCGAATCTCCATGCTCGGCAAATCGCCGCCCTGGGTATCGCTAATCAACGTGAAACGACCGTGGTCTGGGAACGCGCCACCGGCAAACCGATAGGCAATGCGATTGTGTGGCAGGATCGACGAACTGCCGATTTTTGCGGTGAGCTGAAGGAGCGCGGACTCGAACAGACATTTCGCGCCAAGACCGGACTGCTGCTCGATCCGTATTTTTCCGGCACGAAGTTGAGCTGGATCTTACGAAACATCCCGAATGCACGCACTCGTGCCGCGCGCGGTGAGCTTGCGTTCGGGACCGTCGACGCTTGGCTGCTGTGGAATTTGACCGGCGGACGGCTTCATGTCACCGACGTGACCAACGCGTCGCGCACGCTGTTGTTCGACATTCATCGTAACCGCTGGGACGACGAGCTTCTTGCCATCCTCGACATACCGGCGGCGATGCTGCCGATCGCGTTACCGTCGAGTCACCCATACGGTAAAACCGATGCGGCGCTCTTTGGCGAACCGCTGCTCCTCGGCGGGATCGCCGGCGACCAGCAAGCCGCCCTGTTCGGCCAAGCTTGCCACCGACCCGGCATGGCAAAAAGCACTTACGGAACGGGATGTTTTGTGTTGATTCAAACGGGAGCGAAGGCGGAAACGTCGAGCCACGGATTGTTGACGACCGCCGCCGCTCAAATCGCCGCCAACGAACCTCGGTTCGCCATCGAGGGAAGCATCTTCGTAAGCGGCGCGGTCGTTCAATGGTTGCGCGATGGGCTTGGTATCATCAAGCATGCAGGCGATGTGGAGGCACTTGCGAAGTCCGTGCCGGATAGCGGCGGCGTCTATTTCGTACCGGCGTTTACCGGACTCGGCGCGCCGTATTGGGATCCGTACGCGCGGGCCGGGATTCTCGGCATGACCCGCGGCACTACGGCGGCGCATATCGCCCGTGCCGCGGTCGAGTCGATGGCATACCAGGTCGCGGATTTGGTGGAAACGATGGA
>DASWLD010000167.1:0-28132 GCA_036396275.1 Burkholderiales bacterium | reverse complement strand
CGAGGAAATGCTCTACACCACCGAAAAGCGCATGGGCGAGAGCTGCGACAACGTAACCATCGCCTGCCTGCGATGGGAGGATCGCGCCGCCGCGCCGTCGCGTTTACGCGCGCCGATGGCGCGGCAAGTCGATGCCGACCTGTTGTGGCGGGGTGCCGCCTCCAAGGTCGCCGCACGGCGCGCCGCGTCGGCCTCCAAAAACGAGCCGGAACAGCCGACGCGCCGCGGCGGCATCAAAGACAGCATTCAGGAGATCGAAGACTACTTGCGCCGTTACGAACCAAAGAACTAAAAAAAGCAGATACAAGATACAAGAGGCAAGATACAAGAAAAAACGAAACGCGAGCGTTTCCATAACTTGTATCTTGCCTCTTGTATCTTGTATCTTGCGTGCAGTTCATTCAATCGCGACTCTTCAGAATATGCGACCGAGCGGCCGCGCGCCCGACCAACTACGCGATATTCGCATCACCCGTCGCTACACGCGCCACGCCGAAGGTTCGGTATTGATCGAGTTCGGGGATACGCGCGTGCTGTGTACCGCCACCGTCGATGAACGCGTACCGCCGTTCCTAAAAGGCAAGAGCCAGGGATGGATCACGGCGGAGTACGGAATGCTCCCACGCTCGACACACGAGCGCATGCAGCGCGAAGCGGCGCGCGGCAAGCAGGGCGGGCGAACGTTGGAGATTCAGCGGCTGATCGGCCGGGCGCTGCGCTCGGCGGTCGACCTGACACGGCTCGGCGAGCGCAGCATCACGCTCGACTGCGACGTGCTGCAGGCCGATGGCGGCACCCGCACCGCGTCGATCACCGGCGGTTGCGTGGCTCTGGCCGATGCCTTAGCGGCGCTTCAACAAGAAAATTTGATCGCGCAGAATCCCATGCGCGGACTGGTGGCCTCGGTTTCGGTCGGCGTGTGCGGCGGGGTGCCGGTGCTCGACCTCGACTATGCCGAGGATTCGACCGCCGACATCGACATGAATATCGTCATGAATGACGCGCTCGACTTCATCGAGATTCAGGGCACCGCCGAGCGCGGCAGCTTTACCGGCCAACAGATGAACGCCATGACCGCGCTGGCTCGCCATGGCATCGAGCAACTCATCAACCGACAGCGGCGCGCGCTCGCCGAGCCGTGAGCCGAACGATCGTCCTTGCGAGCGGCAACGCCGGCAAGATTCGCGAGATCGGCGAAATGCTGGCGGACCTCGACTATCGCATCGTGCCGCAAACCGAATTCGGCGTGCCCGACGCGGATGAAACCGGACCGAACTTCGTTGAAAACGCGATTCTAAAGGCGCGCAACGCTTCGCGTCACACCGGACTGCCCGCGATCGCGGACGACTCGGGCCTCGAAGTCGACGTGCTCGGCGGCGCGCCGGGCGTGCAGTCGGCGCGCTACGCCGGCGCCGATACCACCGACGCCGCCAATGTCGAAAAACTTTTGACGGCGCTCCGGGACGTGCCGGACGCGGAACGTACGGCTCGCTTTCGTTGCGTGATGGTGTATCTGCGCAAACCCGACGACCCAATGCCCGTTATCGCTCAAGGCACCTGGGAAGGCAGCATCGCGCGCGCGCCGCGCGGCTCAAACGGATTTGGCTACGATCCGGTGTTCATCGTTCCCGATCACCGGTGCACCTCGGCTGAGTTGCCGCCGCACGAAAAAAATCGGCTCAGTCATCGCGGCCAGGCGCTCCATGCGCTGGCCGATCTGTTGCGTCGGCTGCCCCATTAGCCCACGAATTCGATCCTCCTTTCGACCCTTGAGGTCGTTGCTTGCATGACGAAAGCCCGGGATGGAAATTAAGAACCGCGATGGCGTTTGCGGCCGTCTACCTCGTGTGGGGGTCGACGTACCTCGCTATTCGCGTCGGTGTCCAAGAACTGCCGCCGGCACTGTTCGCCGGAACGCGGTTTTTCGCGTCCGGCGCGCTGCTCGTGATCTACGCGCGTTTGCTCGGCCGACCGTGGCCACGCGATTTCTTTGAATGGAAGACGATCGTGATCGTCGGCATCTTTCTGCTCATCGGCGGCAACGGTTTGGTCGTATGGGGCTCACAGTGGATCGCCTCGAATCAGATGGCGTTGATCGTCGCGACTGTCGCTCTGTGGATTGCGGGATTGGGCGCGCTCGGCGCGCAGGGAGACCGGCTCCCACGGCAAGCGGCGGCCGGGCTATTTATCGGCCTTCTCGGCGTGACGCTGCTGCTTCGGCCAACGGCGGATTTTTCCGCCGAAACACTTTGGGGCCAAGCTGCGGCGCTCGGCGCCGCGCTATTTTGGGCTATCGGAACGATCTACGGAAAGCGCAAGCGGCCGAAAACGCCGCCGCTCATGGCGGCCGGCTGGCAATCGCTTTCGGCGGGGGGATTGCTCTGTATATTGGGTCTGGCGCTCGGAGAGACCGGCTCGTGGAATTGGTCCTGGAAAGCGGGCATTGTACTTGTGTATCTCACCGTGTTCGGTGCGGTGGCCTACGCCGCTTTTGCATGGCTGGTGCACGAGGTGAAACCGGCGGCTCTCGGCACGTACGCCTACGTCAATCCTGCTATCGCGGTCGTGCTCGGCTGGTGGCTGCTCGATGAACGGTTCGACACGGTACAGATCGCGGGCATGCTCACGATTCTTGCCGGGGTTGTGCTGGTGAGCACGGCGCGGACCGAACAGACGACGACGCCGGTGCGACCCTAACGCCGATGCGACTCGATCCTCTGCCTCCGCTGTCGCTCTATGTGCATCTTCCGTGGTGCGTGCGCAAGTGCCCGTATTGCGACTTCAATTCACATGCCGCGCGCGGCATTGTTCCCGAGGAGCGTTACGTCGACGCGCTGCTGGCGGATCTCGCCGTCGACGCGGCGACGATCGGCGGGCGCGTCGTGCGCACGATCTTCGTCGGCGGCGGCACGCCGAGCCTGTTTCGCGCCGAATCGATCGCGCGCCTGCTGACGGGCGTGCGTGAACGCTTGGCACTCGCGGACGATGCCGAGATCACGCTCGAGGCGAACCCGGGAACGGTCGAGCTCGATCGTTTTCGCGGCTTTCGGCAAGCCGGCATCAACCGGTTATCGATCGGCATTCAAAGTTTCGACGACGACAAACTTCAAGCGCTCGGCCGAATTCACGGTCGCACCGAGGCGCTCGCCGCCGCCGACGCGGCGCGGGCGGGCGGCTTCGAGAATTTCAATCTGGACTTGATGTATGGCCTACCCCGGCAAGACGCCGAACAAGCCCTCGCCGACGTAACGACCGCGCTCTCGCAGCAACCGACGCATATGTCGGCCTACCAATTGACGCTCGAACCGAATACGCCGTTTTATCGCGAACCGCCGCCGTTACCGGGTGAGCAAACCTTGGAGGCGATACAGGATGCCGTCACCGGAACGCTGGCGGCGCGCGGCTACCGACAATACGAGGTATCGGCCTACGCACGCGCCGGTCACGAATGTCGGCACAACTGCAATTACTGGGAGTTCGGCGACTACCTTGGCATCGGCGCCGGCGCACATGCCAAAATTTCGCAGGCCGATCGGGTGATCCGGACCGCCAAAACCCGCCACCCCGACGCGTATATGCGCGCTGTCGGCGGTGGCGGCGTGGTGGCCGAGGAGCGCCGGCTCGCCCGCGATGACTTGATCGGCGAGTTCATGCTCAATGCGCTCCGGCTTCACGACGGATTCCCGGCCGAACTCTTCGCGGCGCGCACCGGTCTATCGCTCGAGCAGATTGATCGGCCGCGAAGTGCGGCACGGGAAAAGGGGTTGCTCGCGGACGAACGCGGTAGCCTGCGCCCGACGGAACTCGGACGGCGTTTCTTGAACGACTTGATCGCACTGTTTCTACCGGATCAGCCGCGGACGTAACGGAGGAGATGCAACGATGCGATTCACATCCGCCCTTGTGGGCATCGTCCTGGTAGCCCTGGCCGCGCCCGCGACGGCCGAAGAAAGTCCGCTGTATGGCGGACTTCGGATAGGATCGGTGGCGGCCGATTTCGCCGGATTCGGCAAAGCGACAAACCTGGGGATCGTGTTGGGCGACGACTTGAGCCGCGATCAAGACGGCGCGTTGGCGCTCGAAACCGAATTCACCACGACCCTTTCCGACGGCAGCGTCGCCGGCGGCGGGAAGTGGGATGCGGACACGATTGCGGCTTACGCGGCGTACCGCACCGCCGGCAGCGCCTTTGTCAAAGCGAAGCTAGGCTTCCTGCATCAAGACATCGACCGAAGCGGCGGACCTGTGAACGCGGATGACTCGGGTATTGCGTACGGTGCCGGCGTTGGCGTCCGCCTGAGCGGCAAAGCAACGCTGGAGGTCGAGTACACGCGTATGTCGAGCGATCTCGGTTTTTTGAGCCTCGCGTACCTCACCCACTTCTGACGCCCGACCTCTTCCGGGCCACTGCTCGACGATACCGCACGCATGGATACGCTCACGCATGCTCTTTCGGGCGCGCTGCTCGCTCGCGCGACGGAGCCGAGCGGCACGCCCACCATACCGCGGCGCACCCGAATGGCGGTTATGTTTTGGGCCGCCGCGTTCCCCGACAGCGATTTTGTTCTGCGCTTTATCGACCCGCTCACTTACTTAACGACCCATCGCGGCGTGACCCACTCGGTGCTCATGCTGCCGTTTTGGGCGATCGGGTTGGCGCTCCTGTTTCAGTTCCTCTATCGCGGTCGCCGTTCGTGGCGCGACTTCGTGGGCATCTGCGCGCTCGGCATCGGCATTCACATTGCCGGCGATGTGATCACCAGCTTTGGGACGATGGTGCTCGCGCCGGTGTCGACGTGGCGCGCGCAGTTTCCGCTTACCTTCATCATCGATCCGTATTTCACCGCGATCATCGTCGCCGGCTTGTCGGCGGCGCTGCACTGGCGCGATAGCCGTGCACCGGCCGTCATCGGCCTGGCCGTGCTAACCGCCTACGTTGGCGTACAAGCCGGCTTACACTACCGCGCGAAAGGGATCGGTGAAGCGTATATCTCTGCAAACGGATTGGACCGAGCGCAAGCGCACGCATTGCCCCAGCCGTTTTCTCCGTTTCACTGGCTGATTGTCGTGGTAGAGCCGCAGCGCTACACATTGAGCTACATCAGCTTGACGCGCACGGATGTGCGAACGCCGCCCGTCGATGCCGGCGTGCTGCGACGCGTGTACGACTCTTATCGGCCGCTCGATCGGGCGATATGGCAAATCGTTCCGCGTTACGGCGAATCGGTAAATGACAGGGAGATCGTGCGGGCGCTGTGGGATTCCAAAGTGTTCACCCGCTACCGCCGCTTCGCCATGTTCCCCGCAGCCTACCGCGTCGATCGAGCAAGCGAGCGCACCTGCGTGCGCTTTGCCGACTTGCGCTTCGCGCTTTCCGGGCGTACCGCACCGTTCCGTTACGCCGGCTGCCGCGAAAATTCCGCCGGCGACTGGCGCATGTACTACGTCAGCGACGACGGCACCGAGCTCCTTTACGCGATCGAATAAAAGCAGTACCAAGTCGCAAGTAGCAAGAGGAAAGGGGGGAAGAGCAATAGCGCGGTGTCTTGCTACTTGCTACTTGCGACTTGGTACTTTGTACTTGGTACTTAGGTCAGTACAAATCCGACGGATCTACATCGATAGACCAACGCACACGCCGACTTTCCTTCAGCGCGGAAAGCTTCTCGACCCAGGGCGCCAACAACGCATGCAGCGGCCCACGACGCGGCGACTGAATGAGCAGTTGCGCGCGATAGCGTCCGGCGCGACGCTCCATCGGCGACGGAACCGGGTGCATTACCTGAACGGTGGAATCGCGCGGGAGGCGGCAGGCGATGGCACGGGCAACGCCTAGAAACTGAAGCGCCGAGTCCTGCTTCGGCGATTCGGCCCGCAAAAGCGCGAGATAACCGAAAGGCGGATAGCCGGTATCGCGCCGCTCGGCTAACGCGTAATCGACGAAATTATCGTAGTCTTGCCGCTGCAGCGCCGCGAAAACCGGGTGATCCGGATGGTACGTCTGCACCAACACCCGACCCGGCCGCGTGGCGCGCCCCGCGCGGCCGCTGACCTGGATGATCTGCTGGACCAGGCGCTCATCGGCCCGGAAATCCCCCCCGTACAGTCCTTGGTCCGCGTTCACCACACCGACGAGCGTCACGTTCGGGAAGTCATGGCCTTTTGAAAGCATTTGCGTCCCGATCAAGATATCGGCGTCACCGGAATGCGCGCGCGCCAGTTTACGTTCGAGCGCTCCCTTCGCGCGGGTACTGTCGCGATCGATGCGAATGATCTTGGCCGACGGAAACTGACGGGCGAGCGCCGCCTCAATGCGCTCCGTACCTTGTCCCATGGCATGCAGTCCGACTTGCCGGCAGTTGGGGCACGTATCTATCGTTGCGCGCTCGGCACCGCAATGGTGACAACGTAGACGGGCATTCGCGCGGTGGAAGGTGAGCCGCGCATCGCAGCGTTCGCACGGTGCGACCCAGCCGCAGCTGAAACACATCCAAATCGGCGCGAAGCCGCGGCGATTGAGAAACAGCAACGCCTGCTCGCCGCGCGCGAGCGTTTCCGTCAACGCGACCCGCAGGGGGTGCGACAATCCTTCTTCGACCGCCAGACGGCGCATGTCGAGCAGGTCAACCGTCGGCAACGCCGCGCCGCCGGCGCGACCCGGCAACGTCAGGTACGCATACGCGCCCGAGCGCGCCCGATTCAACGACTCCAGGGACGGCGTTGCCGAGCCGAGAACAATCGGAATCGATTCGCGGCTGGCACGCATGACCGCCACATCGCGCGCCGAGTAGCGAAACGTCTCTTGCTGCTTGTATGACGCGTCGTGCTCTTCATCGACGACGATAATGCGTAACCGCGGTAACGGCGTAAACACCGCCGAGCGCGTCCCGATGACGAGCTGCGACTTACCCGAACTGGCGCTGAGCCAGGCGCGCGCGCGTTCCGGGTCGCTCAGCCCGGAATGTAAAATCACGATCGGCGCGCGCAAACGTTCTCCTAGTCGCCGAGCAAGCTGCGGCGTGAGTCCGATTTCCGGGACCAAGAGCAGTGCTTGACCGCCGCGCTCCAGGACGGTCGAAACGGCGCGCAGATACACCTCCGTTTTGCCGCTGCCCGTCACGCCGTGAAGCAAGATGGGTTTAAAACCTCGCGCCGCGACAATTGTGTCCACGGCGGTTTTCTGCGCTTCCGTAAGCGGCGGGGGTGACATTAACTCTGCGCCGTTCGGCAAACGCGGCTCACGGACACCCGCGCTGGCCCATTTTTTGGCCACTAACCCATCGATGGCATCGCGCCAGCGCCGCGACAAGCGCGCGAGGTCCGAGGCTGCGAGCCCGTCCGGCGACGCCTTTAGCGCTTGCAGGACGCGCTGCTGAACCGGCGCTCGCTTTAGTTGGTTGATGTCGGCGCCAACACCGGCCGGAGTTAGCGCCCAAAACGCAACCGCGACACCCGCCACTCCGCGCTTGCGAATCTGTGGCGGCAGCGCGGCCACTACGACCTCGCCAATTGGATGGTGGTAGTAGTCGGCGGCCCAGTCGAGCAACGAAAGAATAGAGGCTGGAAGGAGCGGTTCCGAATCAAGCGCCCGTCCGATCGGTTTGAGACGTTGCCTCGGGATATCGCTGCTGTCCGCAACCGCCAACACGATGCCGAGTGTCGAATGACGCTCGCCGAACGGTACGCGCACCCGCGAGCCGGGCGTGGGTAGTGACATATCGGGAGGCACAACGTAGTCGAACAACCGACGGATAGGCGCGGCGACGGCAACACGAGCGATCCGCAACCTCGGACTCATAGGCTGTGAACTGTACCACGCGCTAACGGCGTCTTCAGATACGTGAAACAGTTGCTCCACGCTCAGCAGTTCCGAAACTTATCTGCGTAACTTGTTGTAGAGAAAGAGCCGCCGGTTATCAACAAAATCTGTGGATAACACTGTTGATGAATATGATTTAAACGCTGAGTTGGACCTGAAAGGCTCGATAGGGATCAAGTTGACTAAAAAATAATCTATTTTAAACTGCTTTTGTATCAACAACTTATGCCATCGTTGCCGATGAAAGACGGTGACCGGTGGGACACTTCAATTTAGAAGTGACTTGTTTTATCACGTGTGCATAAGCCCAACGCCCGATTCCGGGCTCTCCAGAAAAGTCAAGATGCAGCTTCCGCTTTCAATCCCCAACTCGATTTCTCCAGCCATTCGATGAGGTCCTCGGCAGGCAACGGACGGCTCAGGTAGATGCCTTGGGCCGCGTCGCACCCATGAGCGCGCAGTCGCGCAAGGGTTGGTTCTTGGTCGACTCCTTCGGCGACTACCTGAAGACCCAGGTTATGCGCCAAATCGATGCTTGTGTATACGATCGCGGCGTCGTTTTCGTCCTTGGCCATACCGATGACGAAGGACTTATCGATCTTCACCGTACGCACCGGCAAGCGCTTCAGGTAAGCCAAGGAAGAGTAGCCGGTGCCGAAATCATCGATAACAAGACGAAAACCCATGCCGGCCAACTGAGTGAGCAACTGCATGGCGCCGCCGACGTCCGCCATCACGGCGCTTTCGGTTATTTCCAGCTCAAGCCATTGTGCCGAGGCCTGGTGAGCGGCGATTTGCTCCGCGAGATCTTCCGAAAGGCCGCTATTGAGCAGGTCACGCGTGGAAATATTAACGGCAATCGGTAACGCAAACCCGCGCTGTCGCAACTCGCGCGCCATGCGCAACGCCTCGTGCGTTACCCAGCCGGTCAAGCTGCGAATCAACCCGGTCTGCTCGAGAATCGGAATGAACGTATCCGGCATGATGAGCTTTCCGCTCGGATGGCGCCATCGCACCAGCGCTTCGACGCCGACCACGCGATTTGATTTCAGCCCGATCTTTGGCTGGTAATGCAGTATGAATTGTTCTTGCTCGACCGCTAGGCGCAGTTCACCCATTAGCGTCAACAGCGCCGGGTGGTGACGATCCATTTGCGGATCGTAAAACATGTGCCCCGCGCTGCCTTTCTTCGCTGCGTACATCGCCACGTCGGCGCGCTGGATCAACGTCTGTGCATCAACCCCGTTATCCGGATATAGCGCGATGCCGATACCCGTATGCACGTCCAACTGGTGGGACTCGATGACGAAGGGAGCCCGCAGACTTTGCAACAGCATGCGCGCCGCCATATCGGCTTGTTTCGGAGTGACGTTGGGCATGAGTACGGCGAACTCGTCGCCGCCCATGCGCGCGATAAAATCCGTTTCCCGCAGCTTCGAGCGCAGGCGAATCGCCACCTGCTGCAATAACACATCCCCGATCGGATGTCCGAGCGTATCGTTGATTTCCTTAAATCGGTCGAGATCCATCATGAAGAGCGCAAAGGTGCTGCCGTCCGTCCGGGCCGCGGCCACAGCCTGCTCCAGTTGATCTTGCATCAGGCTGCGATTCGGCAACTGTGTGAGCGAGTCGGTGAAGGCCATCCGATCGAGGTTCTCATAAAGCCGCCCGAGTCGCGCTGTCATCGTGTTGAAGCTGTCGGCAAGCTCTTGCACCTCGGCGTTGCCGTAAACCGAAACGCGTTTCCCAAGCTGGCTTTCGTCTCGCTGCATCTGCCGCAGCTGATCGAGGAGCGAGCGTAGCGGTGCGATCGCAACCTTTTCGATAAACGCCAGGGCGATGAGTACAACGAGCAGCGTAATCGCCGCGGCCACGAAAAAAACCGCGTAGCGTGTCTGGTCCAGTCTTTCAGACAGCACGCTCTGATCCCGGGCGGCTTCGATCACGAGACCGCCTACGCCGGAAATCTCGAGAGGAAAACTCGCCGACAAAAAGCTGGGCTCGATACTACCCGTCGGCCAGTCCGGCGATTCATAAACCCGGGTGCCGCTGGATAGAGACAGCCGAATCGGGATACCGAGCGTATTTTCGATGATTGCCAGATCATGAACCGCATCGCTGACGATCCCGAAAACGTTATTTGCGGATTCGTCGATCGACACAAAAACAACGTGGTACACACGTTCGCCCACAAGACAGTACCCGTCACTCGTGAGCGGCGCGCCGCCACCGCCCTGATGTCGCAGCCGCGTACGGATCGCGTGGCAAGCTTGCCGCCAACCGTCGTCTGGCGCGATCGTTGAATTCTCCGGGCTGAATCTAGCCACGGGCACGCCCTGCGAGTCATAAACACCGAACTCAAACGACGAGGGGCGCGGGTCTAGCGCGTCGTAATAGCGGGAAATCTGAGTCAGCGCTTTTTCTAGCCCGTCGTGCTTCTGCGCGGAGGCGGTAGCTGAATTCGGGTACCGGGCCCGTAAGACTTCGGCGAGGATTATTGCTTCGAGTCGCATCCGTTCGCGAACGGTTTTTGATACGCTTGCAAGCTGGGTCGCGAGCGCCGTCCTCTCGCTATTGAGAGCATGATCGCGGTAAATCCGGCCGGTGATGACGGCCAGCACCAAACCGAGAGCCGCCATGGCAAGTATGATCGCCACGAGGCTGACGCGCATGGAAATGCGGTTTAGCAATGTTTGCCTCTCGGAAAATGCTATTTTTCGCGTCTCGTTATCGAGAAATCACTGGGGAAATGCTCCTATCCCACGCCACTACCTGCAAATCTAATGCCACTTCAACCTCGTTGTGTCAAAAAATCAATGAGTTATCCGGAAATAGCGACGAGGATCACAGGAGTTCAATCTGTCCGTTTATCGGCTGAATAGCTCCGTCAGGCTACCCCCTAATGAACGACTGGTCGACTCCAATTGCAAAACTTGCGGAAACAACCGGTCAAGAGGCGAGTTCATTTCAGATCGGCGAAGGCGTCGGTGGTGGCTGTATCAACCAGGCGGTAACGCTTGAAGGCGGGGGCTTTCGCTATTTTGTAAAGAGTAACCACCCTTCCGGGTTGGAAATGTTTGCGGCCGAAGCCGAAGGTCTGCAAACCTTGGCAGCTACGCAAGCGGTACGCGTGCCGACCCCGGTATGCTGGGGTTCGGGATCCGATATGGCATTCCTGGTGCTCGAGTACCTGGATCTTTCGTCCGGACACCGTCGTGCTCAGGCCTTACTCGGCCGACAGCTTGCGGCAATGCACCAAACTTCCCACACCCGGTTTGGCTGGCATCGACCCAATACGATTGGGACCACGCGTCAGAGAAACGAGTATTCTGAAAGCTGGGTTGAATTCTTCAGACATCGGCGGCTCGGTTACCAGCTGGAGTTGGCTGGCCGAGGGGGGAACCGTGCCCTACAAGCAAGCGGCGAAAAGCTGCTTAGCCGCCTGAATTCCTTCTTCGAGGGCTACGCGCCGCCGCCGTCTCTCCTTCACGGAGATCTCTGGGTCGGCAACACGGGCGAAACAACGCTCGGGCAACCGGTTCTATTTGATCCTGCTGTCTATTTCGGTGATCGCGAGACGGATCTCGCCATGACTGAACTTTTCGGCGGGTTCTCGGAGACCTTCTATCGGAGTTACGACGAAGCCTGGCCCCTAGATCCGGGTTACGCGACGCGCAAGATCCTCTATAACCTCTACCACGTTCTCAATCATTTGAATCTATTCGGACGCGCCTATCTTAAACAGGCGGAACAAATGATCGGCGCACTTCTTGCGGCGGTTCGCTGAATCCTGGGCGCGATGACCGAAGGTTCTGGCGATTGCGTAAGACACTTAATCGGCAGACATTACTTCCACCCGACGGTTATGCGGTGAATCCCAGCTCGCGGTAAGAAATACCGAGGTCGGCCAGGTGTCGAAATATCAATGTTCTATCGGCTTTCGTTCGCCGGCCTCGACGGCCTCGCCGCCCTTACTTGCCGGCGACAACTCCGCTTCTACCCGATTGCGTCCGAGTCGCTTGGCGCGATACAAGGCGCGGTCCGCACGATCGACCAACGTGGTATGGAGGTCGCCGGGCATATAAAGCGTTAGACCGGCCGAAAACGTGGGGACCCGCATTTGCTTACCCTCGAAATTGCAGTGAATCGTCTGCGCTCGACTCTTCACCTTGCCCAACGCCGCCATCGCACCATCGAGAGAGGTGTTTGGGAGTAATACGGCGAACTCCTCGCCGCCATAGCGGGCTACCAGATCGTGGTGGCGCAGAATCGACAGCACGTGCGCGGCATAAGACCGCAGAACTTCGTCGCCGGCTGTATGGCCGTAGGCATCGTTGATCGCTTTAAATTCGTCGAGGTCCAACAACGCGAGCGCGAGCGGCGAGCCGTAACGCTGCGCCCGGCCGATTTCGTCTTGCAATCGGCGCATGAACGCCCGGCGATTCGGTAATCCGGTATATTCGTCGGTGAGACTCAAGAGACGAACTTTGTTAAGTTCATCGCGCAAGCGATCGCTGTCCGACTTGATGAGGCGCAAGAACTCGCTCGTGCGGCGCAGTTTGACCTCAAGCGAGCGATGCCCTTGGATCAACTCTTCGATCCCGCCAATCAGTATCTGCCGCAGGGTTTCTATTTCTTGTCCATTCTCCGCTTGTTGCAGGGCGTTCAATTCGATCTGGAGCAGCGCGCCGAATTCGCGGTTTTGGGTGATTGCGTCGCCGACATTCTGCGCGAACGCCTCTTGCAGTTTTGCGATTTCACCGCGTTTGCGGTCGAGATGAAGTCGATAGGCGGAATTTACACGCCGCTCGAGCTGCGACGGACTCGCTGCCGGCTCGACCGCCCCGGCAATCGGCTCGCTCGGCGGAACCTCCGTGGCCTCCGCCGCTACCCGAGTTTCAACTGCTGCTTCGGCCGCTGGGGCGGGTTCCGCAGCCGGTGCCGGCGCAGGGGCTTTCGAGCTTGCCGCCGCGGTCGATTCGTCGCGTAACAACTCGTTCAGAACGTCGCTTAATCCGACTTCGCCGCTGAGTGCGCCTTCTTTTGCCGGCAGCGGCGCTTCCCCGGCGGTGGCCAGCGAAGGCGAAGGAGGCACGATGCCGCCGGCGGCTTCCAAGGCGTGCCGCAGCTCGTTCAATTTCGTATTAATTGAATTCACGTGCGCCAGTGAAGGGTCCGATGCGTAGGCGTCAAGCAATAGCCGAAGCAACATACCGTAGACTCGCTGTATGTGGCGCTGCGCGGCCTCCTCATCCGAGAGCAACTGGCTGATCTGGTCGTAGATCACCACCCCAACCGGCGTCTCTTTGAGTTCTTCAAAAACCGCCAGCATGGAGGATTGCGGCTCGGCCGAATCCGCTTCCGGTGCACCCATCGTCAAATCTGCCCCCCGACACAGGCGCATATACGCCTGTGTGCCCCACGTCGCACGAAATCGCAAACAACTGCGGTGAATCCCCTGGCTGCAGCTGCAGCTGTGCTGAAGCGACAGCCCCCCTTGTGCGCTTCGACTCTAACCCGCCAATCTTCAAATAACAACTGACGATGTACGTCACAAGTTCTAGGAAAGATTCCGCTTGAGATTCACGAAACAGCTCAGGAAGTACACCAAGTACGTGAACTAACGCACGGCTTCTCCGGAAACTGAGCTACGCGGGTATCGTTCTGCGCGAACACGCGGATTAGCCGTGGTAGGTGCGACTCAGTTCATGCACTGCATTAACCAAATGCGCCACATTCTCCGGATCGATATCGGGTGTAATGCCATGCCCCAGGTTGAAGATATGTCCTGGTGCCTTGCCGAAACGTTCGAGAATATCCGCCACTTCGCGTTGGATGCTCTCCGGCGTTCCCGTAAGTGCGGCGGGATCGAGATTTCCTTGCAATGCGACGCGGTTACCGACCCGTTCGCGCGCTTGGCCAAGATCAGTCGTCCAATCGATGCCCAACGCGTCGGCGCCGGAATCCGCCATCGCTTCCAGCCATTGCCCGCCATTCTTTGTGAACAGAATCACCGGTGCAGGCGACACCGCAGCATGGCGCCTCAACACACCGAGGATATCGGCCATGTAATTCAGTGAGAAGATTTTGTACTGGTGTGTCGACAGCACGCCGCCCCAGGTGTCGAAGATCATCAACGCTTGGGCACCGGCGGCCGCTTGGGCGGCAAGGTACTCAGCCACGGCGCGCGCCAGCACCGCCAGCAGCCGATGCAACGTGTCCGGCTCACGGTACAGCATGTGCTTGATCTCGGCGAAATCGCGACTGCTACCGCCCTGAACCATGTATGTCGCCAGGGTCCACGGACTGCCCGCGAATCCGATTAGCGGAACGCGGCCGTCGAGTTCGCGCCGCGCCATGCGAATCGCGTCCATCACGTAGCGCAGATCCTGTTCTGGGTCCGGCACGCCAAGCGCGGCGACGTCGGCGGCACTACGTATCGAACGCCGGAACGCAGGACCCTCGCCTTCGACGAAGTAGAGGCCGAGCCCCATCGCGTCCGGAATCGTCAAAATATCGGAAAATATGATCGCCGCGTCTAACGCGAATCGGTTAATCGGTTGCAGTGTTACTTCGCAGGCAAGTTCGGGCGTCATACAAAGCGCACGAAAATCGCCGGCGCGAGCGCGCACCTCGCGGTACTCGGGTAGATAGCGACCGGCCTGACGCATGATCCAGATCGGCGTGACGTCGACAGGTTCGCGACGAAGAGCGCGCAACAATCTGTCGTTTTTGAGCTGTGTCATGGAGGGTAATGTGAAAACCGGCCGAACGCGGTCGGTCGCTCTTCCCAGAGTCTGCGATGCGCGGCAGACCGCTACGGCAACGGTGCCGGCAGGTCCGAAGCGCCCATCAAGTAACAGTCGACGCCGCGCGCGGCGGAACGCCCCTCCGCGATTGCCCACACGATCAGCGATTGTCCACGCTGCATGTCGCCGGCGGCGAATACACCCGGCACGCTGGTCATCCAATTCTCATCGCGCCATACGTTCCCACGGTCGGTCAGCTTCACGCCCAATTGCTCCAGCATGCCCGGCCGCTGGGGTCCAACGAAACCCATGGCAAGCAAAACCAAGTCTGCCTTCAGGGTGAATTCGCTGCCCGCGATTTCTCTAAGCGTGGGGCGCCCGTTTTCCAGAACCATTTCGACCTTAATTAATTCGAGGGACGTCACGCGACCGTCTTCACCGCCAAAATGTTTGGTCGACACCGAGTACACGCGCTCGACGCCTTCCTCATGGGCCGACGAGACGCGATAGATCGTCGGCCACTGCGGCCAAGGATTGGTCGGCGCCCGATGTTCCGGCGGCCGCGGCATGATTTCCAGTTGATGCACGCTCGCCGCGCCCTGGC
The DNA here is from genome assembly GCA_036396275.1 of Burkholderiales bacterium. Lineage (GTDB taxonomy): Bacteria > Pseudomonadota > Gammaproteobacteria > Acidiferrobacterales > Sulfurifustaceae > JACQFZ01. Next base: position 12,960 of record DASWLD010000167.1, on the reverse strand, counting down.
GATTGACCGTCCCGAGACAATCGGCACCGGTGTCCCCGCCGCCGATAATAATAACGTGCTTACCCTTCGCGTCGACGCGCGTCTCGGCCGGTACCGTATCGCCGGCACACAAGCGATTCTGCTGCGGCAGGAACTCCATCGCTTGATGGATTCCCTTTAGCTCGCGCCCCGGGACGTTGAGTTCGCGCGGTTCGCACGCGCCGCCGGCGAGAACGATTGCGTCGAAGTGCCGGCGCAACTCGTCGACCGGCGCGTTCACGCCGATATGCGCGTTGGCGCGAAACTCAACACCCTCGGCCTGCATCTGTCCGAGACGCTGATCGAGTAATTTCTTTTCCATCTTGAATTCGGGAATGCCGTAACGCAACAAACCGCCAACGCGGTCGTCGCGTTCGAAGACGGTGACTTTGTGGCCGGCGCGGCGCAACTGCTGAGCGGCCGCAAGTCCGGCGGGACCGGAACCGACAACGGCGACCTTCTTTTCGGTTTCGACTTTCGGCGGCCGCGGCGCCGCCTTGTCGCTTTGCCAAGCGCGTTCCGCAATCGCGAGTTCGATGGCGCGAATGGTGACCGGATCGTCGTTGATCCCGAGCACGCATGAACCTTCGCACGGTGCCGGGCACAGCGTGCCGGTAAACTCGGGAAAATTATTCGTTTCGTGCAGCCGCTCGACGGCCTCGTCCCATCGACCGCGAAACACGAGGTCATTCCAGTCCGGAATGACGTTGCCGAGCGGACAGCCTTGGTGGCAAAACGGAATTCCGCAATCCATGCAGCGCGCGCCCTGCTTCTGCAGCTCGTCCGTCGGGTACGGACGCATGACCTGCTTCCAATCGCGCAACCGCTCCGCCACCGGGCGATACGGTTGCTTGGCCCGTTTGAATTCGACGAAGCCGGTGATCTTACCCATGCGCTGCTTCCATCACCGCCTGTTCTTCCGGCACGCCGGTCTGGCGCGCCTTGGTGATGGCTGCGAGCACGCGTTTGTAATCCTTCGGCATGACTTTGACGAACTTCGACTGGACCGACTTCCAGCGATCGAGCTGCTTTTGCGCCAGCGTCGAGCCGGTGTATCGGACATGGCGCCGCAGCAGGTCCCGCACCTGATCGACGTCATCGGCATCGAGGGTTTCGATGTCGACCATTTCCAGGTTACAGCGCCGCTTGAAGTCGCCCTTGGCATCGAGAACGAACGCGATGCCCCCGGACATACCGGCCGCAAAATTGCGACCGGTGGGACCGATGACGACGACACGACCGCCGGTCATGTATTCGCAACCGTGATCGCCGACCCCCTCGACCACCGCGTGCGCGCCGGAGTTGCGCACGCAGAACCGTTCGCCCGCGACCCCCCGGAAATACGCTTCCCCGGCGGTGGCACCGTATAGCGCGACGTTGCCGACTAGGATATTTTCCTCCGCCACAAAACTCGACGAGCGCGGCGGATAGATCGCCAGCTTCCCGCCCGAAAGTCCCTTGCCGACGTAGTCGTTGGCATCGCCTTCAAGGGTGAGGGTCACACCGCGCGGCACGAACGCGCCGAAACTCTGCCCCGCTGACCCGTTAAAGTGAATTCGAATCGTATCTTCGGGCAGGCCCTCGGCGCCGTAGCGCTTGCTGACCTCGTAACCGAGAATCGTGCCGACGGTACGATTGGTGTTGCGAATCGGCAGAATAATGTCGACCGGTCTTTTCGTTTCGAGCGCGTCGCGGCAGAGCGGCAGAATGGTCGTGCGATCGAGCGACTTGTCGAGCGCGTGATCTTGCGCGCGCACGCAACGGATCGCGACGTCCGGGCCCGCCGCCGGTTGAAAAAGAATCCGAGAATAATCGAGACCGCGCGCCTTCCAATGATTGACGGCGGATTTCACCTCGAGGCGATCGACGCGGCCGATCATTTCGTCCATCGTACGAAAGCCGAAACGGGCCATGAGTTCGCGCACTTCTTGGGCGACAAAGCGGAAGTAGTTGACCACGTGCTCCGGATTGCCGGCGAATTTCTTGCGCAGCTCGGGGTCCTGCGTGGCGATGCCGACCGGGCAGGTATTGAGGTGACAGACGCGCATCATGATGCAGCCGAGCACGGTCAGGGGAGCGATGGAAAATCCGAACTCCTCAGCCCCAAGGAGCGCGGCAACCACGACATCCCGCCCGGTTTTCATTTGTCCGTCGGCTTGCACGACGATGCGGTCGCGCAGTTTGTTCATAACCAATATCTGCTGGGTTTCGGCGACACCGAGTTCCCACGGCAGTCCGGCATGCTTGATCGACGACAGCGGACTTGCGCCGGTACCGCCGTCATGGCCCGAAATCAGCACGACATCCGCGTGCGCCTTGGCCACGCCCGCGGCGACGGTACCGACGCCGACCTCGGACACCAGTTTGACGTGAATGCGCGCCTCGGGATTCGAGTTCTTCAAGTCATGAATCAGTTGCGCCAAGTCCTCGATCGAATAGATATCGTGATGCGGCGGCGGCGAGATCAGCCCGACGCCAGGCGTCGACAGCCGCACCTTCGCGATCGGAGGGTAAACCTTGTGGCCGGGCAGTTGTCCGCCCTCGCCCGGCTTGGCGCCTTGCGCCATCTTGATCTGAAGGTCGGTCGCATTGACCAAGTAATGACTGGTGACGCCGAACCGCCCCGAGGCGACTTGCTTAACTCGGGAGTTGCGCACGGTGCCGTAGCGGTCGGGATCTTCGCCGCCTTCGCCGCAATTCGAGCGCCCACCGATGGTGTTCATGGCGACAGCCAGCGCTTCGTGGGCCTCAATGCTGATCGAACCGTAAGACATGGCGCCGGTCGCGAAGCGTTTGAAAATGGATTCCACCGGCTCGACGTCGTCAAGCGAAATCGGACGCTCCGCAAACTTAAAATCCATCAGGCCGCGCAGGGTCGCGAGGTGGCGATTGTCCGAGTCGCACGCGCTCGAGAACTCCTTGAACAGCGAATACGAGTTGGCGCGCGTCGCATGTTGCAGCTTCGCGACCGTATCCGGATTCAGCATGTGCGCCTCGCCGTCGCGGCGCCACTGGTACTGCCCGCCCCAGTCGAGCTCGGGCGGGCCGACCGCGCGATCCGGATAGGCGCGATGATGGCGCGCCTCCGTTTCCCGGGCGACCTCGTCGATCCCGATACCGCCGATGCGCGACGCCGTCCAGGTGAAGTACTCGTCGACGAATGCGCGATTCAAGCCGATGGCTTCGAAAATTTGCGCGCCGCGGTAAGACTGAACGGTTGAGATACCCATTTTGGAGGCGACCTTCACCACGCCCTTGTTCAACGCCTTGATGTAGTTCTTTATCGCCTGCGCATGATCGACGCCGTTCAGAATTCGTTGGCGCACCATGTCATCGAGCGTCTCGAAAGCGAGATACGGACAGACCGCGCCGGCGCCATAACCGAGGAGTAGCGCCATGTGATGCACCTCGCGCGGCTCGCCCGATTCGACGACCAAGCCGACGCGAACGCGCGCGCCGGTGCGCACCAAATGATGGTGCACGGCGGCGGTCGCGAGCAAAGCCGGAATCGGCATGCGTTGCGCGTCGACGCCGCGATCCGAAAGAACAATAAAGGTGTAGCCTTGCGCAATAGCCGCCGTGGCGCCGGCACACAATTGATCGAGCGCGGTCGCCAACCCCGCACCGCCCGATCCGGCCGGAAAGAGCATCGGCAAGGTCTGCGTGCGAAAGCCGGGGCGGTTCAGGTGGCGAATCTTCTCGAGTTCGTCCGGGTCCAAAATCGCCGTCGGAAGCTTCAGTAATCGACAGCTTTCGGGGCCGGGCTGCAGTAGGTTGCTCTCCGGCCCGATCGTGGTTTCGATCTGCGTTACGAGCTGCTCCCGAATCGCATCGAGCGGTGGATTTGTCACCTGCGCAAACAATTGCTTGAAATAGTCGTAAAGCAACCGCGGGCGCTGCGACAGCACCGCCAGCGCCGCGTCGTTACCCATCGAACCCACCGGTTCCTCGCCCTTTTGCGCCATCGGCGCCAGCAGCAGGCGCAGGTCCTCGTGCGTGTAACCGAAGGCCTGTTGACGCGACAGCACCGTGGCATGGTCAGGCTCCGGCACGTCCGGCGGTTCGGGCAGGCTCGCGAGCGGTACCATGTTTTGCGCCAGCCATTGCGCGTAAGGTTCGGCCGAGGTATAGCGCTTCTTCAACTCGACATCATCGATGATGCGGCCTTCACGAGTGTCCACCAGAAAAATCCGGCCTGGGTGCAGCCGTTCTTTGATAAGCACATTCTCGGGCGGGATGTCGAGTACACCGACCTCGGAAGCCATCACGACCAATCCGTCCTTGGTGACGTAATAGCGTGACGGCCGCAGGCCATTTCGGTCGAGCACGGCGCCGATGACGGTGCCGTCGGTGAATGCAATCGAGGCCGGGCCGTCCCACGGTTCCATCAGGCAGCCGTGGTATTCATAAAAACTCTTGCGCTCCGCATCCATCCCCTCGTGCCCGCTCCAGGCCTCGGGAATCATCATCAGCACCGCATGCGGCAGTTCGCGGCCGCCCATGTGCAAAAGTTCGAGCACGTTATCGAACGTAGCCGAATCCGAGCCGCCTTCCATGACAATCGGAAACAGCTTCTTCAGGTCGTCGCCGAACAGCGACGATGCGCACAGCGCCTCGCGGGCGCGCATCCAGTTGATGTTGCCTCGCAACGTGTTGATTTCCCCGTTATGCGCGACATAGCGATACGGGTGCGCCAGCGGCCAGGACGGAAAGGTATTAGTCGAAAACCGTGAGTGCACCAGGGCCAGCGCCGATTCTACTTGCGGATCGACCAGATCCGGATACATCGGCGCCACCTGGCTCGGTGTGAGCATGCCTTTATAAACGACCGTACGGGCGGAAAGGCTCGGGATATAAAACGAATCCCGTTCACTCAAATCGGACTGGCCGACGGCATGCTCGGCGCGTTTGCGAATAACGTAAAGCTTGCGTTCGAAAGCGGCATCGTCGGAAACATTCGCGCCGCGAGCAATGAAAAACTGGCGGATCACGGGCGCGGCATCACGCGCCGTCGGCCCGAGCGAAGAATCGTCCGTCGGCACGTCGCGCCAACCGAGCACCGCCTGGTTTTCCTCAACGACGATCGTTTCGAGAACGGTCTGGCAGTGTCGCGCTTGGCCGGCATCGCGCGGCAAAAACACCATGGCCGCGGCATATTGGCCCATAGCGGGGAGCACGATGCCCAGCTTGCCGCATTCGCGCGCGAAAAACTGATGCGGGGTTTGGATCAATATGCCCGCGCCGTCACCGGTATTTTCTTCGCAGCCGCAGGCGCCGCGGTGTTCGAGGTTCTTCAGGATGGTAAGCGCTTGCGAGACGATCCCGTGCGATTTACGGCCCTTCATGTCCACGACGAAGCCGACCCCGCACGCATCATGTTCGCGCGAGGAGTCGTACAGGCCGTATCGCGTTTGCTCTTCGTGCCGGTCCAATGCATTCACCAAATGTGAGTCTCGGTTTTCCCCGCCTCAGGTTCCGGGGGAAAACCGAAAAGCAGCGGCCAAAAGGGCCAAAAAGTATACCGGCGCGGCGGGGGGCCTTCAATGGAAGCGGGGGTCCTTAGGGGCCGAGGCCTGACCGCCCCGGGAAAACGGGGGGTGTTTAGGCCTGAGCTAAACCCAGGCGTGCATGTTCGCGGTAGGCGTAGCGGTCGGTCATCCCGGCGATGTAGTCGGCAACCACGCGAGCGCGATCGGTACGCGTCGCGCGGTCCGGAGCCTTATCTCTAAACTGCGGCGGCAGCTGTCCGGGGTCGCGCATGAACGTATCGAACAGGTCGGTGATGGTCGAGGCCGCCTGTTCCGACACACGCCGGACGCGCTCGTGCGCATACAGGTGACGCCGCAGAAATTGCTTTAACGCGAGGCTGTCTGCGCGAATGTCGTCGCTGTAGCCAATGAGGGGCCGATCGTCATTTCGAACGTCGTCGATCGACCTCACGCCCGCCTGGTCGAGCCGATTCTGGCTGGAAGCGATGAGGTCGCCGACGACTTCATTGATCATGCGCCGTAACGTCTCATAGACGGTGCGCCGGACCGTGAGCTCGGGGTAGCGCCCACGTACTCGATCGTGATGGCGCGCGAACAGCGCGACCTCGCGCAGCTGCTCGACGGTCAGGAGTTGCGAACGCAGACCGTCGTCGATGTCGTGGTGGTTGTAGGCGATCTCGTCGGCCAAGTTGACCAGCTGCGCCTCGAGGCTTGGCTGGCGACGCTCCAAGAACCGCTGGCCCAACTCGCCAAGTTCGCGCGCTTTGGCGACGGAGCAGTGCTTCAGAATCCCCTCGCGGCTTTCGAAAGTCAGGTTCAGTCCCGGGAATTCCGCATACCGTTCTTCCAGCACGTCGACTACGCGCAGCGATTGCAGATTGTGCTCGAAGCCGCCGAACTCCTTCATGCAGCCATTCAACGCGTCCTGGCCGGCATGACCGAAAGGCGTATGCCCGAGGTCGTGCGCGAGCGATATGGTTTCGGTGAGGTCTTCATTGAGTCCAAGCGCGCGCGCGACCGAACGCGCGATTTGCGCGACTTCGATGGAGTGGGTCAGGCGCGTACGAAACAAGTCCCCTTCGTGATTAACGAAGACCTGAGTTTTATATTCGAGTCGGCGGAACGCGGCGCAATGAATGATACGGTCACGGTCCCGCTGGAACTCACCGCGGTAACTTGGGGGGGGTTCAGGGTAGCGCCGGCCTCGGGAGGTGCGATCGCTTGCCGCATAGGGCGCGAGCCCGCGGGAATTGATGTAACCCTGGCTGGGAGGAACGTCAGTGGTCGACATGGACGGTTAGGACCGCTCGCGAAGCGCCCGCAACGTTTGATCGAGCAGCGCCGGCGCGACGTCGGCAGTGACCGTCGCCTGTCCGATCTCTCGCAGCAGCACGAAGCGCACTCGTCCCGCCTCGACTTTCTTGTCGACGGCCATCAGCTCGCGAAACCTCGAATCACCGATTTCAGGCGGACTGCGCAGCGGAAGCCCGGCCGCCGCAACGATGTCTTCGATTCGATCGACGTCATTCTTGGGCAACCATCCTAACCGGTGCGACAAGTCCGACGCCATCACCATTCCGGCCGCGACGGCTTCGCCGTGCAGCCACTTGCCGTATCCGAGGCCGGTTTCGATGGCGTGCCCGAACGTGTGACCAAAGTTAAGAATCGCGCGCGGCCCGCTCTCCCGCTCGTCCCGCGCGACGACGTCGGCTTTGTTTCGGCACGACCGCGCGATCGCGTGGGTCATTGCGCGCGGATCTCGCGCCAGCAACAGCGTGAGATTTTGTTCGAGCCAGCGAAAAAACTCGATGTCCCGGATGAGTCCGTACTTGATGACCTCGGCGATCCCGGCGCGCAGTTCGCGATCCGGCAGCGTATTCAAAGTATCGGTATCGATGATCACCGCGCGCGGTTGATAGAAAGCACCGATCATGTTCTTGCCGAGCGGGTGATTCACCGCGGTTTTGCCGCCGATCGACGAATCGACCTGTGCAAGCAATGTGGTAGGCACTTGGAGGAAAGGGACGCCGCGCTGATAGCAGGCGGCCGCGAACCCGGCGATATCGCCGACGACGCCGCCGCCGAGAGCAACGATGGTGGTGCGGCGGTCGCAACGCGCTTCCAAGAGCTTATCGAATATTCCGCTCCAGACCGCCAGCGTCTTATGCTCCTCTCCGTCCGGAAGAATGACCTCGACCACGCTGTCGCCCGGCAGCGCGGCGCGCAGCGATTTCAAATAGAGCGGCGCGACGACAGCATTTGTGACGATCGCCACGCGCCGGCCTTCGAGCGACGCCGCGAAGAGATCCTTTTGCGCCAGCAAGCCCGATCCGATGTGAATTGGATAACTGCGGTCACCGAGATCGACGTTAAGCGTTTCCATGCGATGTCAACGATTGAAGCTTGCCGACGATTTCCTGCGTGACCGCAGCCGGCGCGCGCTGATCGGCAGCGACGATAACGTCGGCGATTTCAAGATATAGCGGGCCGCGAATTCTCATGATTTCCTCGAACTTGGCTCGCCGCTCGCCGTCCCGCAGCAGCGGTCGATGGCGGTCGCGATGAGTGCGGGCGACGAGCGTCGCGATCGGCGCCTCCAAATACACCACCGTCCCGCGATCTTTTAGCGTCGCACGATTCGACGCCGATAATACGGCACCCCCGCCGGTTGCCAGCACCATGTTGTCGCGCCGAGTCAGTTCCTCGAGCATCGTCGCCTCGCGCCGGCGAAATCCTTCTTCGCCCTCGATCTCGAAAATCAATGATACGCTCGCGCCGGTGCGTTGTTCGATCTCGTGGTCGGAATCAACGAAGTGTTTGTGCAGGGCGTCGGCGAGATGTCGTCCGATGGTCGACTTGCCGGCGCCCATCGGACCGATCAAGAAGATACGGTCCGCTTTACCCATGGAACGGGTATGCCAGCAAGCCGGACCGAAATCAAGAGAGCGGCCCCGGCGGGCCGCCCTAGCGAAGGGTCAAATTCTCCGAGACGATTCGCGGGGTTAGGAAAATCAGCAGCTCGGTCTTGTTGTCTTGCACGGTCTTCGTCTTGAACAACCATCCAAGCAATGGAAGGTCGCCAAAGAACGGGACCTTGGAAACTGTGGTGTTCTTGTCCTGCTCGTACACACCACCGATCACGACCGTTTCGCCATTGTCGAGCAAGACGTTGGTCTGAATCTGTTTGACGTTTAGCAGCCCCTGGACGGAATCCGCAAAATTATCCTTGGTGATATCGACATCCAGATTGACCCGATCGTCCGGTGTAATCTGAGGGGTTACTTCGAGCTTCAGCGTGGCCTTCTTGGTCACTACCGAGCCGACGCCGAGCACCGATGTCGTAAATACCCGCTCCTGACCTTGTTCTATCTTGGCCTTTTTTTGATTAGCGGTAATTACGCGCGGGCTCGAAATTATCTTGCCGTTGCCTTCTTGCTCGAGCGCCGAAAGCTCCAAATTTAACAGATCCCCGGCTGCTCCGAGCTTTGCGAGCGTGAACCCGATCGATGCCGCGGGGCTCCCACCGACACCCGATGACGCGAGGTTTACATTGAGACCTGTCGAGTTAGCGCCCAACGTTCCAGCCGTTATGATGCCGGTTGTGTCTTCAATAGTACCCGATACCGCCTTATCCCTCTGACCGGCGGGATTACCGACACTCGCTTTCTTGACACCGAAACGTACACCCAATGAACGCGCGAAGTTGTCCGTCGCCTCGACTAATCGTGTCTCGATAAGCACCTGCCGCACCGGTTGATCGAGCTTGGCGATCAGCTTGCGAACCTCGCGGATTTTTCCCGGTGTATCTTGTATGAGCAAGGAGTTGGTGCGCTTGTCCACGGTCACCTGGCCGCGCGGCGACAACAGCGAGTTGGATTCGGTCGCGGCTTGCACACCCCCGCCGGTCGCACCGGTTCCGAAAACCGGATGTTGCCCGGTACCGGTCGTTACCGCTTTGATTGACTTCAATAGCGTCGCGATCTCGTCCGCCTTTGCGTAGTTGATTTGAATGAGCTCCGAGACTAAGGGCTCAAGCTCAATGAAGGCCTTGGTCGACTCCAGTGCGGCCTTTTCCTTCGCCGCCACCTCGGGTGCCGGAGCGACCGTCAGCACGTTCCCTTTGCGGCGCACCGCGAGATTTTTCGCATCGACGATCAGATCCAACGCCTGATCCCACGGGACGTCCTTCAGCCGCAGAGTCAGATTTCCCTTAACGCTATCGCTGACCACGAAGTTCAAACCGGTGAAGTCGGCCAATACCTGCAACGCCGCGCGCACGTCGATGTTCTGAAAGTTGAGCGAAAGTTTTTCGCCGGAATATCCGAACTCATCCACCTTCTTTTCGTCCGGCTTCTCAATAATTGGTTTGACGCTGATCGTAAATACATCGCCGGTCTGATAGGCCACATGCTCGTAGCGACCCTTGGGGGTTACGATCATGCGCGTGTTTCGACCCTGCGCGAAGGTATCGACAGTTTGCACCGGGGTTGCGAAGTCCACGACGTCGAGCCGACGCTGCAGGTCCAGGGATATTGACGTATTCAGAAAATCAACAACAATTTCGCCGGTCTGTTCGCGAATGTCGACCCCGACCGACGGGTCCGAGAGCTTGATGATTATCTTGCCGTCCGCCTGCGGTCCACGACGAAAGTCAATTGACTTCAAACTGTACTTGCCCGATTGTCGGGAACTCGCGAAGTGCACGACTTTGGACTGCTCCGCCCCAGCAATTACCGTTCCCGGAGCATTGACGGTAATGACGTAGTTATTTCCCTCGATACTCGTTGTGTAGCCGACCGGTCTCACCAAACTGAGGATCACACGCGATCGTCCCTCGCCTTCGGCGGCAGTGACGCTCGATACCGCTCCCTCGCGAACGGCCACCACTTTCTTCGCCATCGTCACTCGTGTCCCCGGAAAATCGAGCGCAACGCGGGCGGGATTCGTTATTGAAAAGCTGCTCGGTTCGCTGGGCGGAGCCGTCATCCGCACGACAATCTGTACGCGATTGCCGGGCAACTTCGCATAAACGATTTCGGAGATCTCGTTGACGGCCGCTGCGGGCGTTGGTGACACGGTGGGCGCCGGAGTCGCAGCCGTCGGAACCGCCGCAGCCGCCGGGCCAGCTTGCGCTGTAGCCTGACCCGCCTCGATTGCCGCCGTAAATCCAAATGACGTTTTCTCCATATTCAGGCGACCCGGTTGCTCCAGCACGATATCGACGTGTGCCGTATTCCCGTCCGGGTCCATCGAAGGGTAAACGCCCTTTACGTACTGAATGCCGTCGAGGTCCGAGGCATGCGCACCGAGCTTCGTGGCCGGAAAGCTCAGGCGCAGCCACTGCCCGTTTTCTCTGGTTTCGAGCGCGTACGTCGCTTCGCCGTCCATCAGGATTTCCAGCGCGGGAACCTTTGTGCCGACGGACCAGGACAGCGATTCAATCTGTCCGGCCCACCCCAGACCCGGGGCGAGGGCCAGCATCAGTAGGCCCGCGGTTTCAGAACACCCGAACCATCGCTTAGCAATTGGTCTTTTCATTGGACTCCTGCATGTCGGCATCTTATCTGCTACTCAGCCAGCGCTACGCTGGCAGATCGTTCCACCCAATCTCCGAGCGACCCCTGCACCAGCTCCACAATATCGATCTTGTCGTCACTTATTCGCGTGATGGTCCCGAAATTCTGTCCTAAGTGATTGCCGATGCTTGCTCGATGCACGGTCCCATCGGGCGCTTGGATCACCGCCCACGCTTGCTTTCCGCGGGCGAGCGTGCCGACCATCTTGAGCGCGTCCAAGGGATAGTCTTCAAGCGGCTCCTTGCGTCGATTTAGATCCGGGCGCGGTCCAGCCCCGGCAGCTTGTAGAGCCTGTGACTTAAGGTTGCGCGTAGAAAACGGATCGACCAGCTTTTCTGCCGCATACGCGAACGGCTCCTGTGGTTTGATTTCGGGTAGCGGCTCAACCTTCGGTGTTCTACCCGCGTGCGCGGTCGCAACGAACTCGCGCAAATCGTCCATGGCATCGTTTCCGCACGCACTCAGGAGCAAAGTGACGGCGACTCCAAGGAGCGCCCGCCTGAAGTTGGCGCCGCAAACTTCGCACGATCGCTTCATCTGCGGCCACGCTTTGGCGCCGGTGCCTTGGACTTAACTTCCCCGGAATCAAGGTAGCGATACGTACGGGCGGTAGCCTGCATCGAAAGTTTATCGGCTTTTCCGCGGGTTATGTTGATGTCGCCGAACGTCACTATGCGCGGCAAGGCCGCCACGTCGCTAATGAACTGGGCAAGTTCGTGGTAAGTGCCGCTCACCTGCAGACTGATCGGCAACTCAGCGTAAAAGTCCCGCGGCTTCTCGCTTTCCGGCCGGAAGAGGGAAAATTCTAGACCACGCCCCAATCCCGCCTGCGTGATGTCAACAAGCAGGTCCGGCACCTCGGTAGTATTCGGTAACTGACGCAACAGGCTGCCGAAACTCTCCTGCATTTCTTCCATCTGCTTGCGGTAGACATCGATATTGATCGCTAACAATTTCTTTTGCAGATAAGTGTCGCGCAGTGTTCTTTCCTGGCGCTCCGCTGCGTCCCGCTGGTCCAGCTCATCCGAAATCACAAAATAGTAGCCGGCCGCAAGAATCAGCACGCAAACAATCGCGACACCAACGATTTTGACCGGCAGCGGGAGTGCCGAGAGGTCCTTCAGATCAAGATTTCGAAGTTCATCCAGCGTCATTTCTGCTTCTCTTGCGCGGTGGACGCCTTGCCCGGCTTAGCGAGATTCTTTACGGTCATCGAGAATTCGCTGATTCGGTCACCGCCTTTGGGCTTAACGTTGATCACATTGAGTTTCGGGTCGCCAAACCAATCGGACGCCGAGAAATTGCGCATCAACGCGGACACGCGCGCGTTCGACTGTGCCACGCCGGTCAAGGCCATGTTGCTGCTACCGGTCTGCTTCAACGAGGAGAGTTGCACACCTTCGGGAACGCGACGTACTAATTCATCGAATATTCTAACGACCCGGGTTCGATCCGCCTGGAGTTGCTGGATCACGTTCATACGTGCGATCAAGTCTTCGCGCCGCTTCTTAAGATCGGCAACCTCCTTAATCTGCTTCTCTACCTTGGCGATTTCTTGTTTGAGAAACTCGTTACGACGATTTTGCGCATCGATCAAACCGGACACATGGATATGCGCATAAAACACGACCACAACCATTAGCACCCAAGCACCGATCGCGATCGTTAGCAGTTGCCGATCCTGCTCGCGCCGGCGCATTTCGCGCCATGGCAATAGGTTTAGCCGTGTACTCATGCGTCGAAACTCCGTAGCGCCAAGCCGCACGCGATCATGAGCGAGGGGGCATCGTTACTCAGCAACTGCGGCTTGATACGCGACGATATCGACATGCTCGCGAACGGATTCGCTACCATGCTCGGCACTCCGATGCGCGCCG
>DASWLD010000166.1:0-12086 GCA_036396275.1 Burkholderiales bacterium | reverse complement strand
GCAGGCGGACGTGATGGAGTAACTCACACCCTTGATGTGATAGGTCGTCGCGAGACAGGCGGCGACCGTGCTGCTCATCGTGCGCGGCACGCGCGTCGCGCCGACCTTGCGCACGCCGCGCGCGCGCAGAATATCCGCGGCTTCGACCACGTTCGCGGTCGAGGCACCGCCGCTGCCGGCGATCAGGCCGGTGCGCGGGTGACTGATCTCGGATTCTTGCAAGCCGCTGTCGGCGATCGCTTGCTTCATCGAAATCGCGGAGTACGCGGCGGCGTCGCCCATGAAGCGCAAATCGCGTCGGTCGAGATGCTGCTCGATCTCGATCTGCGGGGTACCGGCGATCTGGCTGCGCAACCCGAGCTCGACGTAGCTCGGCACGCCACGGATACCGGAACGTCCCCGCGCGAGCGATTGCGAAACGCTGGCGAGATCGTTTCCCAGGCACGAAACGATGCCCATGCCGGTCACGACGACGCGCTGCATCAGGCGAGACCGGCGCCGAGCGCCTGGGCGCTTTCGAAGACGCCGACGCGCAGATCGCGCGCGGTGTAAATCTCGCGACCGTCGGCGGCGAGCGACCCGTCGCCGACGACCATAACGAGCTTGCGCGCGATGACCCGCTTGATGTCGATCTTATACGTCACGCGCTTCACGCTCGGCAGTACTTGTCCAAAAAAGCGCACTTCCCCGACGCCGAGCGCGCGACCGACGCCGCGATGCCGGCTCCAGGCGAGAAAGAAACCGATCAGCTGCCACATCGCATCGAGGCCGAGACAGCCGGGCATCACCGGATCGTCACGGAAATGACAATCGAAAAACCACAACGACGGCTGGATATCGAGCTCCGCCAAAATTTCACCACGGCCATGCGCGCCGCCTTCATCGCTGATTCTGGTGACGCGATCGATCATGCGCATGAAACCGACCGGCAGCCGCGGCGCATCGGGACCAAACAACTCGCCTTCGCCGCAGGCGATCAGCTCCTCGCGCGAATACGAAAATTTCCGGGGCGGTGCCAAAGGGGCCTCGCAAGTCACAATTGTGGGTTGCATAAAAAACAGTACAGCTGCTTGCCGACGTATTTGCTTTGACCTGAGTCAAGTGCCGTGGCGGGCGAGTGCGATTGCAGCGCATGCCACCGCTCGCGGCAGCGTACTAACTGTCTTCGTTGATTACCAGTCTGCATCCAGAACAGGTCTTCAGGTTCAGAACTTGTCGGGCGGATTAGGCGCAGCCGTGATCCGTCGCATGTTAACACCCATTCGGCGCAATGCGCATCGCCAACTGCGCCCTACCTCAACTGACCGAAACACGACAGCATGCGACATAACTCTTGGTCATCCTGAGCGGTCGCGCCCATGTCACACGATACGATCACGCTCACCTCACGATGGGCGCGCGCAAAAACCGCGAACGCGACGGCCATCTCGCCGGAATCGACCCGGCGTTCGAGTTCCTTCATGCCGCGGATACCGCCGACGAAGTCGATGCGCTTGTCGCGGCGCTGGTCGGTGATGCTGGCGACGGGCAGTGCATGGTTCCAACGAAGTGCATCGGGCACCCAATCCTAATTAACGTCGGAGGAGCGCCGGCAATTCAGATTCAGGATTGACATGTGACGCACATGCACTTATGTTGTGGGCATGTCGACGATGATCCAGATTCGTAATGTTCCGAGCGGACTGCACCGGCGCCTGAAGGCGCGTGCCGCATCAGCCGGCATGTCGCTGTCGGATTATCTACTCAATGAAATCCGTCGCGTGGCGGAGCGTCCAACGTTGGAAGAGGTACGCGAGCGCCTTCAACGTCGCTCGCCGTTATTACCCGCGCTATCGCCGACCGAGGCCTTGCGAGCGGAACGCGATACCCGGTGATCGTCCTCGACGCTTCGGCCGTGCTTGAGGTATTGCTACGCACGCCGACCGCGAAGACTCTGGAATCGCGACTCTTCGATCCCGCGGAAACGTTGCACGCTCCGCATCTGCTCGATATCGAGATTGCGCAAGTATTGCGCCGGTACGCAGCGGCCGGAGAAGACGCTGCTCGCTGTCGTGCCGCACTGACCGATCTGATCGATCTCCCCATCATACGCTATCCGCACGACTTCCTGCTGCCTCGCGTGTGGGAGCTGCGCCACAATCTAACGGCGTACGATGCCGTGTACGTCGCGCTCGCCGAAGCGCTGGATGCGACTCTACTTACTCGCGACCAACGACTGGCGAGTGCGCCTCTACATAGCGCGCAAGTAGAGGTTGTTTAAGCAATACGACGCACCTATTGCGCCACCGCGACTGTCGTTAGTCGAGCGCGTGCGACACCATCCCGTCGGCGAGCTTCGGTTCGAACCAGGTCGATTTCGTCGGCATGACGTCGCCGGCGTCGGCCACCGCCATCAAATCGGCGAGCGCGGTTGGATAAACCGCGAACGCCACGGCCATCTCGCCGGAATCGACCCGGCGTTCGAGTTCCTTCATGCCGCGGATACCGCCGACGAAGTCGATGCGCTTGTCGCGGCGCTGGTCGGTAACGCCCAAGATCGGGCCGATCACCTGTTCTTGCAGCACGCTGATATCCAGGCGGCTGACGGGATCGCTCGGCACTTTCTCTTTGCGCACGCGTAATCGGTACCACTGCCCGGCCAGGTACATGCCGAACTCGCCGAGCATCGTCGGCTTCGCGGGTGCGTCTTGGCTTGCGATTTCAAACGCCGTTTGCAGACGCTCGACGAACGCTGCCGGCGCGAGCCCGTGCAAATCGCGAATCACGCGGTTGTAATCGAGAATCTGGACTTGGTTGTCCGGGAAGATCACCGACAGGAAATAGTTGTGCGCCTCCTCGCCCGTATGCTTCGGGTTCGCGGCGCGGCGCTTCTCGGCGACGCGTAGCGCGGCCGCGGAGCGATGGTGGCCGTCGGCGATGTACAGACGCGGGAGCGCCTCGAACGCGCTCGACAGCTCGTATATCCGGATCTGGTCGGCGACCACCCACAACGTATGGCGCACGCCGTCGTCGGCCGTTACGTCGACATCGGGTTTGCCCGACGTCGCCGCCGTCGCGATCGCATCGATCTTCCCGGATCGCCGATAAGTCATAAACACAGGCCCGGTCTGCGCATTGAGCGTATCGATCTGGCGCACGCGATCGTCCTCCTTCGCCGGCTGCGTGTGCTCGTGCTTGCGGATGCGGCCGCTCGCGTAGTCGGCGCACGACGCCGCCGCGACCAACCCGACCTGCGTATGGCCGCCCATCACCAATCGATAGAAATAGTAATATGGCGCCGAATCGCGCTTGATGACGCCGGCGGTTAGCATCGCCTGAAAGTTCCGCCGGCCGCGTTCGTAGACCTTCGCGTCGTACGGATCGGTGTCGGCCGGCAAATCGATTTCCGGCTTCGAAATGTGCAGGAAACTATTCGGCTTACCGGCTGCGCGGGCGCGGGCTTCGTTGCTGTTCAGCACGTCGTACGGGGGCGCGATCACCCCGGCGACGTACTCGGGGGCGGGACGAAGTCCGGGAAACGGTCGAATCAAAGGCATGGGGCACGGTTTCGACATTCAGGAAGACGCGCATTCAAAACCAGTCGCGCCCGCGGGTCAAATGACGCGACGTTCGCAAAAGATTTTGGACGCCCGATACTCCCGCTTCCATAATTGCGGAGAACATGAGAAAAGAGCCATACGTTGCGTCACCCCCGCGAAGGCGGGGGGCAAGTGCTTTATGGCTCCAGTGTAACGCACTCTGGATTCCCGCTTTGCTGCACAGGATGTGGGGGAGCGGTCGCGGGAATGACGGCCAAGAAAGCGGGAATTTTCCAGCCTCAAGAAAATGACTAGGAAGGACTGCCGGCCCTACCTGCCACCCGAATGGGCGCCGCAAAGCGGCGTCATGCTCACTTGGCCGCACGCGCGTACCGACTGGGCGCCGCGGCTCGAGGTCGTCGAGCCCGCGTTCGCCGGGATAGCGCGAGAGATCGCCCGGCGCGAGCGCGTGCTTATCGCTTGTTTCGATGAAGCGCACAAATCGCACGTGGCCGACGTGCTTCGAGCCGCCGGCGTCCCCGGAGATCGCCTCATTCTCAAGATTGCGCCGTCGAACGACACCTGGGCGCGCGACCACGGGCCGATCACGGTGCTCTGCCGCGAACAGCCGCTGCTGCTCGATTTCGGCTTCAACGGCTGGGGCGGAAAATTCGCGTACGACCTCGACAACCGCGTCACGCGCGGTCTCCACGAAGCCGGTACGTTCGGCGAGACACCGATCGAATCGTTCGAGCTAATACTCGAAGGCGGTTCGATCGAAGTCGACGGCTCGGGCACCTTGCTGACGACAACGCAATGCCTGCTCGCGCCGACGCGTAACCCCACGCTGTCGCGCGCGCAAATCGATCGCGAGCTGTCCGAATGGCTCGGACTCAATCGCATACTTTGGCTGGAGCACGGCCATCTCGAAGGCGACGACACGGACAGCCACATCGACACCCTTGCGCGCTTCTGCGACGCGCGCACCATCGCCTACGTCGTCTGCGACGACCCGAGCGATGCGCACTATAAAGATCTGAAGACGATGGAAGCGGAGCTGAAAGATTTTCGCACCGCCGACGGTTCGCCCTACCGGCTGGTGCCGCTGCCATGGCCGAGAGCGCGCTACGACGCGGGCGGCATGCGGCTCCCGGCCACCTACGCGAATTTTCTAATTGTTAACGGTGCGGTGCTGGCACCGACCTATCAGGACCCGGCGGACGCCGTCGCCCTCGCCCGCCTGAAGAACTGCTTCCCGGATCGTGAAATCGTCGGCGTCGATTGCGCGGCGGTCATCGAACAGAACGGCAGCCTGCATTGTTTGACGATGCAACTGCCGGCGGGGGTTTTGGGGTAGTCGCCGGTGCGCCGCTCGGCGCAACACGTTCGCACGAAGCACGATTGCACATCGTGTTACCATTCGCATCCATGAACAGCACGCTCGCCGTCGGACTCGTTCAACACGCCTGCACCGAAGACCGCGCCACCAATTTGGCTGCATCGATCGCGGGAATTCGCGAAGCGGCCGATCGCGGCGCGCGGGTGGTGCTTCTGCCGGAGCTGCATACGGGCGTGTACTTCTGCCAGTCGGAAGATATGCGGCGCTTCGATCAGGCGGAAGCGGTGCCGGGCCCGACGACGCTGATGCTCGGCGCGCTTGCGGAGGAGCTGGAGATCACCATCGTCGGCTCGGTGTTCGAACGGCGCACCGCCGGCCTCTATCACAACACCGCGGTCGTGCTCGATGCACGCGGCCAGCTCATCGGGCGTTACCGCAAAATGCATATTCCGGACGACCCCGGCTACTACGAGAAATTCTATTTCACGCCGGGCGATCAAGGCTTCACCCCTATTACATCGGGCGCGCGGCGCCTCGGCGTGCTCGTTTGCTGGGACCAATGGTATCCGGAAGCCGCGCGGCTCATGTCGCTGAACGGCGCCGAGCTGCTGCTATACCCGACCGCGATCGGCTGGGATCCGCGCGACGACGAACCCGAACGCGAGCGCCAGCGCGAGGCGTGGCGCACCATTCAACGCGCGCATGCGATCGCGAACGGGCTGTCCGTCGTCGTGTGCAATCGCACCGGGCACGAACCGGACCCGAGCGGCGCCGGACCGGGTATCGACTTCTGGGGTTCGAGTTTCATCGTCGGCCCGCAGGGTGAAATGCTGGCGGAAGCGCCGACCGATAAGCCCGCGGTGTTGGTCGCCGAAATAGATCTGATGCGCTCGGAACAAGTCCGTCGCGCGTGGCCGTTCTTTCGCGATCGGCGCATCGATGCCTACGGTGAAATCACCAAGCGTTACGGAGATTGACAGTGCAAGTAGCAAGTGACAAGTTGCAAGTCGCAAGAAAACGACTTGGCTTCGTTACTGTTCACTTGCAACTTGTCACTTGCTACTTGCCACTGATTTTTAGATGCCTCGCCCATTCCACCTCGCCCAGTCAGCCGAACTCCTGCGCGCAATCCTGACCGCGACGTCGCCGGCCGACCGGCAAATGGAAACCTACTTCCGCGCCCACAAAGCGATGGGCGTGCGCGATCGCGGCGAGGTCGCGGAAACGGTTTACGCCTGCCTGCGCCAGAAGCGGTTGCTGGAACATATCGCCATATCGTCCGACCCCGCCGATCTCGTCGCGACGCAGTTCTTGCGCCAAGGCTTGAGCGCGCGCGCGCTCGAAGAGGCGCGCTATCGCGGCGACGGCCGCGCGCTGGCGACGCGAGTGCGCACGCTCGACATCGCCGCGCTTCCCTTCGCCGTGCGCGCGAGCTTACCCGACTGGCTGGCCGAACGATTGGTCGCGCAGTACGGCGAAGCGGAGTCGCTCGCGCTCGCCGACGCGCTGAATCTTCCGGCGCCGGTCGATCTGCGCGTGAACACGCTCAAAGCGAAGCGCGAGGACGTGCAAGCCGTGCTCGATGGACAAGAGTTCGTCTGCGATCCCTCGCCCTACTCGCCGGTCGGTTTGCGCCTGCGCGAACGCGGGTCGGTGTTTCGCACCGAAGCATTTCAGGAAGGACTGTTCGAAGTTCAGGACGAAGGCAGCCAGCTTCTCTCGCTGCTGCTCGAACCGCGACGGGGCGAGATGGTCGTCGACTTCTGCGCCGGCGCCGGCGGCAAGACGCTGCACCTCGGCGCGCTGATGGCGAGCAGCGGCACGCTGTATGCGTTCGACGTATCGGCCAAACGCCTGGATCGGCTGACACCGCGACTGCGTCGCGCCGGGTTGTCGAACGTGCGCCCGATCGCCATCGCGCACGAGCGCGACGCGCGCGTGCAGAGGCTGCACGGGAAGATCGATCGCGTGCTGATCGACGCGCCCTGCTCCGGCACCGGCACGCTGCGGCGCAATCCCGATATCAAGTGGCGCCCGATCGATTTGCCCGCATTGGTCGACGCGCAGCAGCGCATCCTCGCGGCGGCGGCGGCGCTGCTAAAACCGGGCGGCCGGTTGGTTTACGCGACGTGCAGTTTGTTGCAGGAGGAAAGCGAAGCGATTGTTAGCGCGTTTCGCGGGGCGAACGCGGCGTTCGACGTCGTTCCGGCCGCGGAGATTCTGGCCCGCCGCCATGTCGCGATCGAACAATCTCCCGACGGCAGTCTACGTTTGCAGCCGCATCGGCACGGCACCGACGGCTTTTACGCAATCGCGTTGGCAAACGCTCGGGGATGAGGGAAGCGATTTCATCCCTCTTTACAATTACGGGGACGCCCGACCTTGATCGCCCGGTTTGAGTTCGCGCGCCTTGCGCCGCAGCTGCATGACCGTGACGATCCAAAACAAGACGGCGCCAAGCATTAGCGTTCCGAGAACGTAAAGCGCGTAGCGGTGGTAATCGTCCATGAACAGCTTCAAGGTCTCGCCCAACAAGTAGCCGCCACCGGCGAAACACACCGCCCACACAATCGCGCCAATCAGATTGAGCACGAAAAAACGCACGCGCGGAATTTGCGACGCACCGACCGCGAACGGCGTCACGTTGCGCAATCCGTAATAGAAACGAAATGTCAGGATCAACCAGTACTGGTGCCTGTGCAGGTGCTTGTAGACGCGCTCCGCGCTCGCTTGCCACGACAGGCGTTTGGCAATGATCTTCGGACCCCAGTGGCGCCCGAGATAGTAGTAGAACTGATCGCCGCTGAAACTACCGGCAAGAGCGCTGGCGATCACCCAGCCAAGCTCGAGCCCGCCGATGCTCGACGCCACCGCCATGCCGGCGAGAATGACGATTGTCTCTCCCTCGATAAACGTCCAAATAAGGATCGTTAAATAACCGTAGTTCTCGATGAGATAAAGAACGAGCTGCTCGAAAGACATGCTCTAACCGTCGGCCCTAAGACCCCACCTCGTGCTTACAGCAATCTACATTATTCTTAACTCGCCAGCCTTGGCGCCGCGCCTGGCTGCGCCGGTCGCGTCATGCGGTCCCTGCACGAGGATATAAAAAAGCCCGCGCGCTTAACGCCCGGGCTTCCGTTCGCCGACTGAATCCTACGTGAACTGCCAGGCCGGAACAATCGCCGCATTTTTGTCCCTAGTCGTCGCGGACCGGCGCGCGCGCGCGTTTTCGCTCGGCGTGCAGGCGCTTCGACGCCAAGCGCCGTTTCTTGGCCGCGCGCGGCACACGCGTCGGAACGCGCTTGCGCGGCCGGTGGTTTAGTTGGCGCAGGCGTTCGATGAGCCGGTCGAACGCGATTTCACGGTTACGTATCTGCGAACGCGAGTCGGCCGCCGTCACCACCACCCCGGACGGACCATGCACGATGCGCACCGCCGATTCCGTGCGATTGACGTGCTGCCCGCCCGGCCCGGACGCCCGATGGACATCGATGCGAACCTCGCGCTTGAGCGTCTCGCGGTCGAGCGCGTACGGCGGCGGGCGGCGCCGGCTTTCCGGCTCGCTCATAGTGACGCGCCTGACGCCCGGGTATTGCTACAATACGCACCCCGAAAATCGCACCGCCGCGTCGAAAACAAAAGCATCATGATCGTCATTCTAAAGTCTCACGTCGCCACCGACAGTCCCGAGTACCGCCAGGTTCTCGACTTTCTCAACAACCAACCGAATATCCAACCGCGTGTCCACAACGTAACCGGAACGCAACAGACCGTGACCGAAATCTATCTGATCGGCGACACCGCGTCGCTCAGCAAGGCGGATATCGAAGGCCTGCCCGGCGTCGAGCGGGTCGTGCGCGTATCGGAAGAATACCGCATCATCGGCCGCCACCGCGACGACCACCGGCCGGCCGGCTTCGACTACAACGGCGTGCGCTTCGATCAGGACAACTTGAACATTTTCGCCGGCCTGTGCGCGGTCGACACACGCGAGCACGCGGAGCTGATGCTGCGCGCGCTCAAGGAAAACGGCCAAGTCTGCACGCGCATGGGCGCCTACAAGCCGCGCACGAATCCGTACGCGTTTCAGGGCCACGGCAAGAGCTGCCTGCCATGGGTGTTCGAGCTGGCGGGAAAATACGGGGTCAGGGTCGTGGCGATGGAGATTACCCACGATTCGCAAGTCGACGAGATCGCGAACGCCTTGGAAAAAACCGGCAAGCCGACCGGCGTGATGCTTCAGATCGGCACGCGCAACACGCAGAACTTCGAGCTGCTGAAGATCGTCGGGCGCCAGCGTGAGTTTCCGGTGCTGTTCAAGCGCGGCTTCGGCATCACGCTCGAAGAGTCGCTGAACGCCGCCGAATACCTCGCGAGCGAAGGCAACCGCAACATCGTGTTCGCGTTGCGCGGCATGAAAACGAACATGGGCGACCCGCATAGAAACTTCGTCGACTTCGCGCACGTCCCGGTGGTGAAGCGCCTAACGCGCCTGCCGGTATGCATCGACCCCTCGCACTCCGTCGGCGGCCGCGAACGATCGCCCGATGGATTGCTCGACCTCTTCCACGTCACCGCCCAAGGCGTGATCGCCGGCGCGAATATGATTCTGGTGGATTTTCACCCCGCGCCCGCGAAAGCGCTGGTCGACGGCCCGCAGGCGTTGACGCTCGACGAATTGCCGATCTATCTGGAAGACATCGCGATCGCGCGCGAGGCGTACGAGAAGCGGCGCGCGCTTGGCGCAAAGGGTCGAAAGGGATAGCTCCGGTTCATTGAGATACAGGCAGCGTTGGTCGCGAGATCTCGGGCCAGTGGTATACTATTCTCAAGTTTGAGCCGAGAGGAATTTTCGGATGGCCACGAACTCCAACACACTGCGTCAGCGCTTGCATGAGTTAGCCGATCAGCTCCCATCAGACGCCACGTGGGACGACGTGATCGAAGAAGCACGATTTCGAAAGGCTGTGGAGGCGGGTCTTGCGGCGGCGGAACACGGTGCCTTCGCAACAGACGATGAAGTAGAGAAAGCCTTTGCTCGCTGGAACGTGAAAACGTGAAACTGCGCTGGACGCGCCCTGCCTTATCGGATTTTGTCGAAGCACAAAACTACATAACCCGCGAAAACCCTACCGCTGCGCAACAGGTTGCGCAACGTGTTTGGGATGCTGCGTTGCAGCTCCTCACTCATCCCGATCTAGGTCGTCCCGGACACGTAACGGGCACACGCGAATGGGTGGTTGCGAAAACACCTTATCTCATCGTCTATCGCCACAAGGAAGAATCCGTCGAAATTCTGCGCGTTTGGCACGCTAAGCAGGATTGGAAAAACACATCTGGATAGTAATCCGGTCGGCGGCCGCGAACGTGCGCCCGATGGATTGCTCGACCTCTTCCACGTCACCGCCCAAGGCGTGATCGCCGGCGCGAATATGATACTGGTGGATTTTCACCCCGCGCCCGCGAAAGCGCTGGTCGACGGCCCGCAGGCGTTGACGCTGGAAGAACTACCGATCTATCTGGAAGACATCGCGATCGCGCGCGAGGCGTATGAGAAGCGGCGGGCGCTAGCTGCCAAGAGCCGAAAGGATTAGCGTTACTTACGATCATTTTGTTCGGTTTCAGCGGTAGCGAACCGTCCGCTGCTGCTCGAAACCGTGGTACGTCTCCTATTGCGTATTGCCGCTTGTTTTGCCGCAGCAGGCATGCCGCGCGTCCGGCCGCGCTTGCCGGCATGTGGCCGGCTTGCGGAAGATAGGCATACGGACAAAAGGAGGTCCGCCCTGCGGCGTCGCCTGGCCTCGTCGATTGCCTGCTTCACTCTCCTGCTCACGCCGCTGAGCGGGGCCACCTCCGCCTATGCGGCAGAGTCGCAACGCAGCGGCGACACTCAACACGCCGAGGTTAGAGCGAAGACCGAGATCATTCTTCTGCCCGAGCCGGGCGCGTCTCTTTACGCGCCCTACATCGCCGATCCGCGGCGCCCGAACTTCAGCTTGCAACTGATGACGTTCTCGGCGAGCGACATCCCCGACAGCGGGGAGCATCGTTACGGCATCAAGATGGGCGGCCTGATCGAGCTCGTCGAGGCGCGTTCGAAGGACGGGAGCGATCGCGGGTGGCAGCTCGAACTGGAAGCCGGTTTTATCGGGCAGTCCGACCGCACGCAAAGCGAGGATTTCATCGGCTGGGATGGCATCTACGGGCTGCTCGCCTCATGGCGCCCGAGCGACGCGCTCGCCTACCGGGTCGGTCTGCACCATGTCTCCGCGCACGTCGGTGACGAGTACGCCGAGCGCACGGGGCGGCAGCGCATCAACTATACGCGCGGCGAGTTGGTCGCCGGAGTGCGCGCCTCGCCGGGCGGTCGTTGGCACACGTACGCGGAGGCCGGCTGGGCCTATGATTTGCGCAATGAAGCGCTGCAACGACCCTGGCGTGCTCAGCTCGGGTTGGAGTACATCGCGCCGTGGCGGGCGTCGGCCGAGTGGTACGCCGCCGCGGATGTCTATGCGAGTGAAGAGCGCGACTGGCGGATCGATCGCACGTTGCAGGTCGGCATCGCCCTGCGTCGGGGCGCGCGCACCTGGCGCTTCGGCATCGAGCACTACCGTGGTCGCTCTCTGCTCGGTGAATTCCTTCAGAACGACGAGCGCTACACGAGTCTCTCCGTGTGGCTCGATCTGTGAGAGGACAATAGAAAAGTAACTAAAGAAAAAAGTAACAAACGGGACGCTACCCTTCAATGCACAGAACAAGGGTAGCGTCCCATTTATTCCATTTAAAGGGTAGCGTCCCATTTATTCCATTTATTCTACAAGCGTTGACGCTGAAAGAACTACCGATCTATCTGGAAGACATCGCGATCGCGCGCGAGGCGTATGAGAAGCGGCGGGCGTTAGCTGCGAGTAAGCGATAGAGATTGCCCTACCTAATTTATGTAGATCCAAGTACACGCCTCTCATCCCGGAGGTAGTTGTCGCAAATTTGTCCCACTGGAGCCCTGCCTTCACACGGCAGGGGTCGTAGGTACGAACCTTGCCTCGCCCACCATGTTTTTCAACCGTTTTTCCCGATTCGATCACTGAACCTCCCCCGATTTCGTGGACACCTCTCTAAGGTGGACAATACCGAAATCGGAGGAACAGATGTCAGAACCAAAACGACGTGAGTATACCGAGCAGTTCAAGACCGAGGCCGTGCGCCTGGTGCGTGAGGCGGGTAAA
>DASWLD010000165.1:0-3810 GCA_036396275.1 Burkholderiales bacterium | reverse complement strand
GCATCCTGCGCTCGCGACATTCGCACATCCATGTGCAGCAGAGTCGGTTCGCTTACGCGGTTCATCGATGGGGCGCAAGCTCGCGGGTTTGCTGGTCGACGTGCACGGCGAGGCGAGCGGGCCGTGCACGGTGGTGGTCGGGATCGGCGTGAATTGCCGCATCAGCGAGAGCGACGGCCATCGCATCGATCAGGCGTGGGCCGATTTACACACGATCATGGGCGCGACGACCGATCGAAATCGGCTGGCCGCGCTCCTGATCGATCGGCTCGACGACATGTTTCGGACTTACGCCGTTTCCGGCCTGGCTGCCTTTAAGGCGGAATGGAATCGTCGGCATCTTTACGCCGATAAACCGGTGCGGCTCGTTCGCGACCAGGCGTCGTTCGAGGGTACCGTCGACGGCATAGACGATCACGGCGCGCTGCGGCTGCGCGATGCCGACGGTCGCATCCGGTTATTTCATTCCGGTGAAGTTAATCTTCGCGCGGTCGCCGAATGCGTCTCCTGATCGATCTCGGTAATACGCGACTCAAGTGGGCGAACGCCGATCCGGGTTGGCACGTGGGGGCGGCGGCGCTGCATGGCCGTGTGACCGCGGAGCTGTTGGACGAGATCTGGCAGGCGCTTCCAGTGCCGAACGTCGTGGCGATGGTTAGCGTTGCGGATCAGCCAACGAGCGACGCCGTGGCACGGTGGATACACGAGCGTTGGCGCGTCGAGGTGCGGCGCGCGCGACCGCGGTCCGAACAACTTGGCGTGACCAATTGTTATCGCGAACCGGACACGCTCGGCGCCGACCGTTGGGTCGCGCTGATCGGCGCACGCGGGATGTTGGCGAACAGTTCGGTATGCGTGGTCGATTGCGGCACGGCCGTGACTGTCGATGCGTTAACCGCGCGCGGCGAGTTCGCCGGCGGCGTTATTCTTCCAGGGTTACGGTTAGCGCGCCGATCGTTGACGAGCGGCACCGCGCACATACGCGCGAATGAGGGCGATGAACTATCCTGCCTGGCGCGCACCACCGGCGATGCCGTGGCGGCCGGTACGCTATACGGTCTCGCCGGCGCCATCGAGCGTGTGTGCGAGGAGTTCGAGCGGGACTTGGGCGAGTCGATGAAGCTGGTGATCACCGGCGGCGACGGCGATCGTATCGGCGCGCATCTGCGGCGACCCGCGCGGCGGATTCCGGATCTGGTGCTGCGCGGGCTCGACCGGATCGTGCAAGCGCAATGAAGTGGATCGTCGGCGTCTTGGTGCTCGCGAACGTCGGCCTGCTCATGTGGGGGCTGTGGTATCGCGACCCGCTGGTGGACGTCGACCCGATCAAGCCGCGCCCGACGGTGGCGCCGGATAAGATGAAACTGTTGTCCGAGCCGGGCGCGCGCCTGGTGTTGCGCTCCCAAACCGCGACGCCGGCGATCCCATCGGAGGGAACGTCCGCGAGCGCGAACTGTTTTCAGCTCGGCGCGTTTCCGTCGGTCGAGAAGGCGCGCACCGCCGCCGGAAAGCTGGATATCTGGGGCTTGCGTTACACGCGAGTCGCGGAGTTTGAAACCTTGGGTCCGAGCTACCGGGTGTACTTGTCGCCGCTTCCTTCGAGAGACGCCGCCGAACGCAAACGCCGCGAACTGACCAAGCTTGGCTTCACTGACCACGCCCTGATTCAGCAAGAAGAAGGCATGGAGAACGCGATATCGCTCGGAATTTTTTCGGTGGAGCAAAACGCGATCACGCGCGTGCAGCAGCTCGCGCGCCACAACATCAATGCGCTGGTTCAACCGATTCCAAACGTGCATCCGGTGTACTGGCTGACGCTCTCGACGCCGGCGGTCGACGATCAAATCGCGCGGGCGCCGCTGGCGCGCTTCGCCGAGGAGGATTGGGGCGCGCCGAACGTGCGCCTGCGGCCGGCGCTGTGCGGCGTCGAACGTGCCGCGCGATAGGGGGCTACCACATCAACCGGCCGCCGATCAGAATGAGGATGCTCGCGAGCACGGGTCGCAAAATTTTCTCGGGGAACTTCCGGCTCAGATGACTTCCGAGATAAATACCCGGGAGCGAGCCGACCAACAAGTATCCGAGCAGCGCGTAATCCACCGAACCCAAGTAGAGATGGCCCAGTCCGGCGACGGCGGTGAGCGGGACGGCGTGCGCAATATCGGTGCCGACGAGTTTGGCCGACGCGAGCCGCGGATACAGCCAGAAGAGCGCCGCCATTCCGATCGCGCCGGCACCGACCGAGGAAATCGTCACCAACACGCCGAGAACGACGCCGACGGCTACCGTATAAGGAATGACGCGGGGCCGCCATTCCTTGCCGGTGTGATGTTGCGCTCGTCCGAGCTGGCGCAGTCGCTCGCGGAAGAAAAGCGCGAGCGCCGTGAGAATAAGCGCGACACCCAGTACGCCGCTGATCAACGTCGCGAGACGACCGCTCTCGAGCTTCAACGCGCTCAACAACAACACCGTGACAAACGCCATCGGCACGCTGCCGGCGGCGAGCCAGCCGACGACCTTCCAATCGACGGTGCCGTTGCGCCCGTGCACCCACATGCCGCCGGCCTTGGTGATCGATGCGTAGAGAAGGTCCGTGCCCACGGCGGTGGCCGGCGGGACGCCGAACAAGAGCACCAGCAACGGCGTCATGAGCGAGCCGCCGCCCATACCGGTCAGTCCGACGATGAAGCCGACAATCAGGCCGGACAGCGAATAGGCCCAATCCATAGAATGCGGCACCCCGCAAGGGATTGATCGCGATTATCGCAGTCGCGGGTCATGGATCAAAAGAATCTAAAGTTACATTGTTATGCGGAGGCTGAGGTTGAGGCCTCGCACGCGGCGCGTCACGTCATGTCAATCGGTTCGGCGAGCGGGTTATAATTCCAATGTTCGCAGAGAAACCGTGTTTACTTCGCCCGCATTGCTCAGTTGGGCGAGCCGGAGATTGAGCGGACACACTTAGCGTGTGTCCGCCCGGCGAGCGCCCGACCATGGGTGAGGCGGGGATGTCACGAACGTCCGGTGAACGTTCGTGCCGCCGAACGGATATGCCACGGATGGCATACCCCGGACCAAGCAAGCGGAGCGGGACGCGTAGCGCCGCTGGGTCGGGCCGGGGTTCAGTGAAACCGAAACGTCGCGCCCGGGATGACAGGTACACGATATATTTCGCCCGCATAGCTCAGTTGGTAGAGCACCTGATTTGTAATCAGGATGTCGTCCGTTCGATTCGGACTGCGGGCTCCACCTACCGTCGCGCCAGCCCAATGCCGCCGTCGCTGCTTTGGAGAAATTGATGCATCACGACCTGTATCGCACGCTACAAAAATTCAAAACTGCGTCCGGCAAAAGCGGCGAATTTTATTCCCTGCCGGCGCTGGAAGCAGCCGGCATCGGCAAGATCTCGCGTCTGCCGGTGTCGATTCGCATCGTGCTCGAATCGGTGCTGCGCAATTGCGACGGCAAGAAGGTGACCGAGGAGCACGTACGCCAGCTTGCCGGCTGGCAGCCGAAAGGGCAGCGAGTAAATGAAATCCCGTTCGTGGTGGCGCGCATCGTATTGCAGGATTTTACCGGCGTTCCGCTTTTGTGCGACCTCGCGGCGATGCGCACGGTCGCCGCGAAACTCGGCAAGAATCCGAAAATCATCGAACCCTTGGTGACCGCTGATCTAGTCGTCGATCACTCGGTGCAGGTCGATCACTACAACAGCCCCGACGCGCTGCAAAAGAACATGGCGCTTGAATTTCATCGTAACGGCGAGCGCTATCGTTTCATGAAATGGGGCATGCAGGCGTTCGATACATT
>DASWLD010000164.1:0-3352 GCA_036396275.1 Burkholderiales bacterium | reverse complement strand
CGCGCCGCCCGGTCCCACCCGCCGCGCGGCGCTTGCTCCTCGACGATCTCGCGCCCGATCTCGACCAGCCGCCCGTAGCGCACACCGGAGGGGCAGGTCGTCTCGCAGTTGCGGCAGGTGAGGCAGCGGTCAAGGTGCAGGCGCGTAACCGCCGTCGGCGCATGCCCCTCGAGCACCTGCTTGATCAGGTAAATGCGCCCGCGCGGCCCGTCGAGCTCGTCCCCGAGCAGTTGATAAGTCGGGCAGGTGGCGTTGCAAAAGCCGCAGTGCACGCAGGCGCGCAGAATCGCGTCCGCTTCTCGGCCGGCTGGCGTATCGCGTATGAAATCGGCGAGGGAGGTCCGCATGGATGTCGTGTATCGCCCTCAGTCTAACGAAAAATCCCCGCGACCGCGCGTAAAAATTGCGCTCCCGGGCGCGGCCCGTATACTAGGAGCGATCCACCGGATAGATCTATCTCCCGCCAATGGAGCACGCCGTCTCACCGTATTTTTTCTTCGATCCGGAACGCGATAACGAGCGCCAGCGCCGGAGCGCATGGCAGATCGACGACGCGGCCGAACGCGAACGCAGACTCTTTTGCGCGCGCTGCCGCAGCCCGATCACGTCGCTCGACCTGCGCATCGCCGTCAACGGTCAACACGCGCATTCCTGCACCAACCCCCACGGGCTCCATTTTCATATCGGCTGCTTTCGCCAAGCGCCGGGCTGCGCGGCGTTCGGCGCCGCGACCACGGAGTACACGTGGTTTCCCGGCTACGCCTGGCGTGTCGCCGATTGCGCCCGCTGCGGCGTGCACCTCGGGTGGTCGTTTGCCTCGTCCAGCGACAGCTTTTACGGGCTGATCATCGACCGGCTGACCTCCGCCGGTCCCGCGAAAGGTTGATTTTTGACTACCTGGCTGCTTCGGCGGCCTGCTTATCTATGGTGGATCGTATTGCGCGAATAGCGCCTGCCGAATTTTCCGATCTGTCCGGACGCCTACTGGCCCGACGTCGACTTCGCCGAGGGCCTGATGCGCTGGACCACCGTAGGGCTTGGCTCCGACCGTGCGCAGCTCGACCTTAGCGCCGCCGCCGTACACGTCGCCCATCGTGCCGCGGCGTTGATGTTGTATCTCGGGTAGTTTTCGTTGCACAAGAGAACCTCTGCCGGTATGGCATGTTGTTGCTCGTGATGCTATCGTTCGCGGACGCATTCGGAGTCATGGAGGCGGTCGGCGGCATGCCGTCGCTGATGGCGGTCACGCATAGCGCGGTCACCGCCTTACTACTCCTGACCTTGGTTACGGTTTATCACGTCCTGCACGCGCCGCGCGCCGTCCGATGAAAACGCCCGTATCGACGTCCGTTTCCGCGCAACCCCAGGCGCCCGCGCGCGCTCAGCGCGGCGCTCGCGCGATCGCGCACGAGTACTTTGAGCTGACGAAACCGCGCGTCGTAGCCTTGATCGTGTTCACCGCCGTGGTTGGCATGTTCCTGTCGACGCCGGGTTTTCTGCCGCTCGGCACCTTTATATACGCCACACTCGGCATCGCGCTGGCCGCGGGCTCGGCCGCGGCGTTCAATCATATACTGGACGTCGCCACCGACGCCGAGATGGCCCGCACGCGGCGCCGCCCGCTTCCGACCGGACACCTGAGCACGCGCGAAGCGCTGGTGTTCGCCGTCGTTCTCGGCGCGGTCTCGATGGCTATCCTCGTGCTCGGCGTGAATGTCCTCACGGCGTCCTTGACCTTCGCCTCGCTGATCGGCTACTCGGTCGTTTACACCGTCTATCTCAAGCGCGCCACGCCGCAGAATATCGTCATCGGGGGCGCCGCCGGCGCCGCGCCGCCGGTGCTCGGCTGGACCGCGATTACCGGTGAACTGCACGCCGATGCGCTGCTGCTGTTTCTGATCATCTTTATATGGACGCCGCCGCACTTCTGGGCGCTCGCGCTCTATCGGCGCGAGGAATACGCCAAGGTGAACATTCCCATGCTGCCGGTCACGCACGGCGTCGAGTACACGCGCTTGAGCATCCTGCTGTACACGGTGCTGCTCGCCGCGGTAACGCTCCTGCCGTTCGCGGCGCGCATGAGCGGCTGGTTGTATTTGATCGGCGTGATTCCGTTGAACGCGATATTTCTTCGATACGCGTGGCGGCTTTATCGCGACTACAGCGACGTCCTGGCGCTGCGCACGTTCCGCTATTCTATTCAGTACCTCGCGTGGCTGTTCGCGGCTCTCCTGGTCGATCACTACACCATCCCGATCCGCGAGGCGCTGCAATCGGCGCTGTACTAGTCAGGGAGAGCCTGAAGGACATTGTTCACCGCAAAGACGCAAAGAACGCAAAGAAGAACACGGGTATTTATCAAGTAATACCTTTGCGCTCTTTGCGCCTTTGCGGTGAGAGTCGGTTTTTGTTTACAACATGACGGCACCGCATCGACTGCTATTCGTCTGGTTTCTGGTTCTGACGCTGCTTGGCTGCACGCCACCGAAGCCCACGTTCAAAGGTTCCGACGTCACCGGCATCGATTGGGGCGGCGACATCGCACTGACCGCACACACCGGCAAGCGGGTTTCCACCGCGGACTACCGCGGCCAGATTTTGATTCTCTTTTTCGGTTTCAGCAATTGTCCCGACATCTGCTCGCCAACGCTCGCGAAGCTCGCGGCGTTGCGCAAAGCGCTCGGCCCCGACGCGGCGCAGGTGCAGGTGTTCTTCGTCACCGTCGATCCGAAGAACGATACGCCGCAACAACTCGCCGGCTTCCTCCCAAAATTCGATCCCACGTTCATCGGCCTGACCGGCAGCGCCGACGAGCTCACCGTCGCCGCGCGCGAGTACAAGGTGGTCGCCGTGCCGTCGGGTTCATCGACCGAGCGCTTCGATCATTCCGGCAGCATTATGGTGAAAGACAAGGCCGGGAAGTTGCGGCTAATTTGGCGGAATGATTTGTCGGTGGAGGATATGGCGCACGATATCCGGTTGTTGGACAGGCGATAGATAAATCGTGAGCGCTTTTCCCGGCATAGCGGTCGGCACCGAAGCAGGGTGAGGGAAGAATTTTGCCGGAATTGGCACTGTTTCCCTCGCCCCCCACCCCTCTCCCGAAGGGAGAGGGGTGATAAATCAATCAGAGTCTCCTTCTTCGGCGATCCTGGTGTTCCAGGTGTGTGAGCCGGTTCGCCGTCATCGCCAGCGGCGGTCCGTTGCCGGAGGTGGCGTAGGCAATCCTCACGCCATCGGCGCCGGAACAGAAACGGATCTGTTGCAAAGGGAGAGCCATCGAGAACCGATACCTCAGGTTCGATTGCCGAGAATCATTCTAGGGAATCTCTGACTTAATGTTCATTCACCG
>DASWLD010000163.1:0-3057 GCA_036396275.1 Burkholderiales bacterium | reverse complement strand
CCCGCCGCCGATGCCGCGCAGGATGCGCCAATTTCGCGAGAGCACAGGGACGTGCGAGAGCGATCGCCGCACACGGATGTGCGGGCTGGGGTCGAACTGCGATCGGAAGCGCCGCCAGGGACGGCAGACAGAGGCGTTTCGGAATCTTGGCTCTACGAGCGTTTCTGCCGCGCCTATCCGTATCGCGGCCTGGAACGCAGCGAATACAACGCCGTGGTGCGTATGCTGGCGGATGGTTTCAGCACGCGCCGCGGCCGTCGCAGCGCCTATCTGCATCGCGACGCCGTGAACGGGCAGCTGCGCGCGCGCAAAGGCGCGCGACTCACCGCCCTCACCTGCGGTGGCGCGATTCCCGACAACGCCGACTATCGGGTCGTCCTCGAACCGACCGGCATACCGGTCGGCACGCTGAACGAGGACTTCGCGATCGAAAGCATGGCGGGCGATATCTTCCAGCTCGGCAACGCCTCTTATCGCATTCTCAAGATCGAACCGGGCGTCGTGCGCGTCGAGGACGCGAAGGGTTTGCCGCCGTCTATTCCATTTTGGCTCGGCGAAGCGCCGTCGCGCACGGATGAGCTGTCCGCCGCCGTGTCCCGCCTACGCGCAGAAGTGGACAAACAACTTGGCGAGCACATCAGCGCGGCCCCCACCCCAACCCTCCCCCGCTCGCGGGGGAGGGATAGGGAGGGGGAAATCAGCGGTCAATCCATAAGATGCACCGAAGCGGCCCCGGGTCATCTAACATCGGCGTCGTTGCAGCACGCGCGCGCATGGTTCGCGCAGACCTACCGCGTGGACGCCGTGGCCGCGGACCAAGTCGTCGACTACCTCGCCGCCGCCAAAGGCGTACTGCACGTCGTGCCGACGCAGCGGCAAATCGTGTTCGAGCGCTTCTTCGACGAGACCGGCGGCATGCAATTGGTGATTCACGCGCCGTTCGGCAACCGCATCAACCGCGCCTGGGGCCTGGCGCTGCGTAAACGCTTCTGCCGCAAGTTCAACTTCGAACTGCAAGCGGCGGCCACCGAAGACTCGATCGTGCTGTCGCTCGGCGAGACGCACAGCTTCCCGCTAGAAGACGTCGCGCGCTATCTGCATAGCGCGAGCGTGCGCGACCTATTGGTCCAAGCGCTGCTTGCGGCACCGCTCTTCACGACGCGCTGGCGTTGGGCCACGAGCATCGCGCTCGCGGTGAAACGTTTTCGCGGCGGGCGCAAGAACCCCGCGGCCCTGCAGCGCATGGACGCGGAAGATCTGATCGCGGTGGTGTTCCCCGATCAAATCGCGTGCGCGGAAAATCTGACCGGCGAACGCGAAGTGCCGGATCATCCGCTGGTAAACCAAACCATCGACGATTGCCTGCACGAAGCGATGGACGTCGACGGTCTGATCGCCCTCTTGCAGCGGCTCGAACGCGGCGAGGTCCAAGTGATCGCGCGCGACCTGCCGCACCCCTCCCCGCTTGCGCAGGAAATTCTGAACGCCAAACCGTACGCCTTCCTCGACGACGCGCCGCTGGAAGAACGCCGCACCCAGGCGGTCATGAACCGCCGTTGGCTCGACCCGCTCGAAGCCGGTGAGTTCGGCCGGCTCGATCCCGACGCGATTGCGCGCGTGCGCGCCGAAGCCTGGCCCGAGATCGGCAGCCGCGATGAGTTGCACGACGCCCTGATGCTCCTCGGCTTCATCGAAGAACGCGAAGGCGAAACCTCGGGTTGGCGCGCATACCTCGATGAATTGATCGCCGCCCGGCGCGCGACGCGCGTCCAGGTAGGCGGCGCGTCGTATTGGGTCGCGGCGGAGCAGTTGCCGATGCTTCGTGCACTTCATTCCGACGCACGACTGAATCCACTCATCGACACGCCGACGGAATACGCCGAACGCGCATGGAGCCGCGAAGACGCGACGATAGAAATCATTCGCGCGCGGCTGCAAGGGCTCGGCCCTGTCACCGTCGATGCGCTCGCCGAGTCGCTTGGATGCGCCGCAACCGCGATCCAAACGGCGCTCCTCGCGCTGGAATCGGAAGGCTTCGTGTTGCGCGGGCAATTTACTATGGTCCGCATCAGCGCACTAACTCCCCCTCTCCCTCCGGCGACGCGCATGGACGCGCCAGGGTCGCGAGAGACAGGAAGTCGGGAGCGACCTGAGGGATGGGGAGAGGGAGAGAACGTCAAACCTTCAAGCCCCCTTCCTCATTCCTCCCCCCGCGAGCGAGGGGAGGAGGCGAGCCGAGGCGCGAAAAACACACGCACTCAACCTAATCTGGAGTGGTGCGAACGCCGCCTGCTCGCGCGCATCCATCGCTACACCGTCGAACGATTGCGCGCCGAGATCGAACCGGTCACCAGCGCGGATTTCATGCGCTTCCTGTTCGAATGGCACGGGCTCACGATCGAACCGCGCGCTGAGGGACCGCAGGCGTTGAACGCAATCGTCGAGCAGCTCGAAGGCTTTGAAGCCGCGTGCACCGCCTGGGAATCGGACGTGCTGCCGGCGCGCACCGACGCCTACGACCCCGATTGGCTCGACAGCCTGTGCCGGTCCGGTCGCGTCGTATGGGCACGCTTGACGCCGCCGAAATCGAACGGCCGCAACGCCGGACCGGTGCGCAACACCCCGATCACGTTTGTCGTGCGCCGCCATTTACGCGATTGGCGTGCGCTCGCGCAATCGGATTCGTCGGAGGAGCCCGTTCAACTCAACACACGCACGCGCGCCGTCGCCGACTACCTGAAGAGCCAAGGTGCGTCGTTCTTCGAGGAATTATCGAGCGGCACGGGATTGCTGAAGAGCGAAGTCGAGGAGGCATTGCGTGAGCTGGTTGCGCTCGGCAAAGTGCAGGCCGACAGCTTTAGCGGACTGCGGACTCTGCTGCTGCCGGCCGACCGTCGCCGCTCCGGTCGCCGACGCCGCGGCAGCGCGCTGCTCGATATCGAAGACGCCGGGCGGTGGAGTTTGTTACAGCCCGTAGTATTTGCCAGCTCAGCCACAACCGATCAAGCGGCCCCCTCCCTCATTCCCTCTCCCTCCGGGAGAGGGCGGGGTGAGGGA
>DASWLD010000162.1:0-7091 GCA_036396275.1 Burkholderiales bacterium | reverse complement strand
CGATGATGGCGCCGATCGCGACCCCCGCGGAAATTATCCGGCGCTGCAGGGGTTCGCCGGCACTTTGCACGACTTCGACCATCGTATCGCCGCGCTGAACCAACCCGCCGCTCGCGGTGCGAAAAGAGCCGGTAACCCAACTCGTTGCGAAGACTGGGGTGGACGCGAACATCAGAATGAACAAGGCCGCGATCGCGATGCGCATCGTTGATCCCCTATTTCCTCGTTACCTCATCGGTTAGTGTGCTGTCCCACAAATACATCGCATAAATCGCGCGGCGTCCGCTGATACTCAGGTAGCCCGGATGAAGGCGCGAAGCGCCGCAATCCGGGGAATTCTTACCGCCCCCCGGATTTCGCTGTCGCTCCATCCGGGCTACATTTTTTGATGGTTGGTTATGGGACCCCACGTTAGTAACGCCCATGACGTTAATCGGTTACAGCGCCACGGGCCAATTGCGCGAACTCGTCGAGCGTGAGTTCTTCGGCGCGGCGCCGCGAGTCGATGCCGGCGCGTTCGAAAACAGCCTCATCCAGCAGCAATCGCAAGCTGTTCCGCAGGGTCTTGCGGCGTTGGCCGAAAGCCGCCCGCACGATGTCGTGGAAGCGCTGGGCATCGCCGACCGCCAGTGGCGATTGCCGCGGGCGCAGGCGCAATACGCTCGAAAAAACGTTGGGCGGCGGCACGAAGGCGTCCGGCGCGACGTCGAACAATTGCTCGACATCGCAGCGCCACTGAACCATGACGCTCAGCCGTCCGTAGGTCTTGGTCCCCGGTGGTGCGGCGAGGCGGGCAGCGACTTCTTTCTGCAGCATGAACGTCATGTCTTCGATGGCATCGATCTGATCGATCAGGTGAAACAGCAACGGCGTGGAAACGTTGTAAGGCAGATTACCGACCACTCGCAGTCGCTTCCCGGCGGCGAGGGCGGAGAAGTCGAACGTCACGGCATCGGCCTGGTGCAGGATTAATTCGCCGCGACCGGCCGCCATTGCCGGCAGGTGTGCGGCGAGATCGCGATCGAGCTCGATGGCATGCAGGGTACAGCCGCGATCGAGCAATGGCAGGGTCAGTGCGCCGCGTCCCGGCCCGATTTCAACGATGAACTGATTCGGTTTGGGATCGATTGCGGCGAGGACGCGATCGATGATCGCGCAGTCGCGCAGGAAATGCTGTCCGAAGCGTTTGCGCGGCGCCGGTATCATCCGGCCAGTTCGCGCGCGAGCGCCAGGGCGGCGAACAGGCTGGTCGAATCGCCGCGCCCGGTGCCGGCGAGTTCGAGCGCGGTCCCGTGATCGACCGACGTGCGCACAAACGGCAACCCAAGCGTGACGTTGACCGCGTGTTTGAAATCGTGGTGCTTGAGCACCGGCAGCCCCTGGTCGTGATACATCGCGAGT
The DNA here is from genome assembly GCA_036396275.1 of Burkholderiales bacterium. GTDB lineage: Bacteria > Pseudomonadota > Gammaproteobacteria > Acidiferrobacterales > Sulfurifustaceae > JACQFZ01. The sequence goes on along the minus strand of DASWLD010000162.1, from coordinate 5,690 downwards.
ACCGCATCGGTCGCATCGAGCTGTTCCGGAATAAACGCCGTGTCGGCCGGCAGCGGACCGCGAAGCTTCATGCCGGCGCGCACGAACGCGTCGATCACCGGTGCGATGACGTCGATCTCCTCGCGCCCCAGGTGTCCGGATTCGCCCGCGTGCGGATTCAATCCACATACGCTGATGCGTGGATCGGCGATTCGAAACTTGCTCTTCAGTTCGCGATGCAGGATCGTCACCACCGCGTGCAATCGCGCCGGCGTGATTTGTCGCGGCACGTCGGCGAGCGGCAAATGCGTGGTCGCCAGCGCCACGCGTAAACCCGGACAGGCGAGCATCATCACCGGCTCGACACCGCAGCGCTCGCCGATGAACTCGGTATGCCCGGTGAACGGGATACCGGCGTCGTTCAGCACGCCCTTGTGCACCGGCCCGGTCACGAGTGCGGCGAACTCGCCGCGCAAGCAACCTTCGATGGCGCGATTCAGGGTCTGAACGACGTAGCGGGCGTTGCGCGGATCAAGGCTGCCCGGTTTGACGAGCTGGTCGGCGGCGATCGGCAATACGTACACGCCGTCGGCTGCGTCATGTTGGCCCGGCCATTCACGGTAGGAAAAGGAAAGCCCGAGATCTCGGGCTCGCGCCTGTAGCAGTGCGGGGTCCGCGATCAGCACGACGGCGTCGTCGCGCGGCGCCTGTAGGAGCCGCAGGCACAGATCGGGTCCGATGCCGGCGGGCTCACCGGGAGTAAGGGCGATGGCGAATGTGGTCATCGATGCACCCCGAGTAATCGGGTTGGCGCCGTGAAACTAGCGGAACGGATGCCGTGCGCGGTCAGACGCGCGATCCATCTTCAGTTCAACTCGCCCAACAAGTACTCGACGTACGCCTCATCGCGCAACTGCCGCACCCATTGCTCGTAACGGTCGTCGGCCCTGCGCGCATGAATTTGGCGGCGCGCCGTGGCTTCCTCGCGTTCGCCGGTGGCGGCTTGCTCTCGCCGTGCAAGCACTTGAATAAGGTGCAGCCCGAACGGCGTTTGCACCGGCTCGCTGATCTTGTCGATGTCGAGACGGTCCATGGTTTGTTCGAACTCCGGCACCAGTTGAGTCGGGCTAACCCAACCCAAGTCCCCGCCATTAGACGCCGATACGGTGTCCTCCGAATAGGTCTTGGCGAGCGTCGCGAAGTCTTCGCCCGCTTCGATGCGGCGGCGAAACTCCAGCAAGCGCTCGGTGGTTTCGCGCACCGATTGAATCTCGCTCGGTCGCAGCAAGATGTGCCGCACGTGCGTTTGCCGGATCGGCGCTTCTGCGGCGGAGGCGCTGCGGCGACCATTCAGCCGCAAAATGTGAAAGCCATTTGGGCCGCGCAGGACGTTCGATATCGTCCCAGGCTCGAGCTTCGCGAGCGCGCTGACGAACAGTTCCGGTAACTGCGCCGCGTTCTTCCAGCCGAGCGCGCCGCCGGTAAGCGCGTTCGGGCCCTGCGAGTAGGTGACCGCCGCGCGCGCGAAATCCTCGCCCCCGAGGACGCGTTGTCGCACGTCCTCGGCGCGCTGCTTGGCGCTCGCGACCTGCTCGGTGGTCGCCGATTCCGGCAGCGAAATGTAAATGTGGGAAATGTCGTATTCGGTCGCCTCCTGCCGGGTGGCGTGTGAATTCTCGAGATAGTTTTTGACCTCGCTTTCACTGACGACAATGCGGCTGGCGATCTCGCGATCGACGAGCTGCTGGATTGTGATCTGGTTGCGGACTTGATCGCGATACGCGCTGCGATCAAACCCCTGCTGGCGCACCGCGTCGATCAACGCACCGGTGCTCATTTTGTTGCGTGCCGCGATTGATTCGATGGTGCGTTCGACGTCGGCATCGGTAACGCGGATGCCGGTTTGCGACGCCAATTGCAGCTGGATGTCTTCGACAACCATGCGTTCGAGCAGCTGGCGGCGCAACACGTCTTCCGGCGGTAATTGAATTTTTTGCGTGCCGAGTTGTTGTTTGGTTTGCGCCAGGCGCTTATCCAGTTCGGACTGCGTGATGACGTCGTTGTTCACCACGGCGACGATGCGGTCAATGTCGGTAATCGGCACATGCGCGGGCGGCGCGGCCGACAATGGCGCGGCCATGAGCACGGCGGCGGGCAAGAACCGTAGGCGAATCCGGTGCATGGTGTGGCGATGAATCTCGTGCAAGCAGCAGCGTATCACAGCGTCCGCGCCGGGTTTAATCAGCGCGAAACATGTCAGCGCGGGGCCGACGCGGCGTCGGGGAACGAAAACAATCCCTGGCGCAGGGGGCTCTCGAATCTGCCATTCGATCCGCCCAATCCGGAAAGTTCAAATTCAAGCAGAAAACCGTTCCGCTGTTCGGTGGCGGCGACGCTGCCCGCCGGCGCCGGCACCAATCGGCGCGTCGCATAGAACCGTAGCGCCGAGCAGCAACTTCGGTACTCGAGGCCGAGGTAGCTGTCGATGTTGCTGTTATCACGCAGCGAATAGAGCGAACGGCCGCGAAACGTCCAGCGTTGGCCGAGCGGCCACTGCGCCGAGAAATCGGTCTGTTCCAAGGAATCCCGGATGAAGCGGTAGCCGACATTCACGATGCGGTCGGTGGCCGGCTGGTACTGCAGATAGAAATCGCGGCGGATCGCCTGGTCGGTCCCGGTCCGCCACTGGGTCGTCAGGCGCGCATGCCAGTTTCCGCGAAGCCAGGCGACGGCTTCGGCGGCAATGTCGGACGCAACATCGTCGACGGAGCCGGCAGGCAGATTGACCGTGCGCGCGTCGAAGTAGTGGATGCGCCCGATGCTCGCGCTCAATCGTTCGGCACCGCTTTCCTGGTCGAGCAAGCGCGTGGTCAGCGCCACGGTGTATTGATTGGCGTCGGCGATGCGATCGCCGCCCACGAAACGATTCGAGCGAAACAGATTCGCGAAACTGAAGTCCGGGATGCTGGTATCGAAATTCGGCAGACTGTCTTGGGCGCGTGCCGGCAAGTGCAGGTAAAAGAGCCGCGGCTCCAAGGTCTGCTCGAAGTCGCCGCCGCCGATGGTGAGCGCGCGGTCGAAGTAGAGGCCGGTGTCGAGACTGGCGAAAGGTGCAGTGACCGACGGCCGATCGTCGGGTGTCGGCGCCTGTTCGAGCGAATAGGCGATGTGTTGCACGCCCACCGTCGGCGTGAAATAGCCGTACGGCCGCACCAAGGGTAGTTGCACCGTCGGCCGGATATTCGCGCGTTGCCCCGTCACGCCGGCGTCGCGCTGAAAATTGACGAGTTCGCTCTCGAGCCCGTATCGAAAGCTTGCCGCCGCGGTGCCGCCGGAAAGCAGCAGCTGCGGGAGGCGCGCATAGGGACGACTGATGGGTGCGATCGCGCGATCGATGGTCTGATAGTCGGTCGCGCGCGCGGTAAGGGTCCAGGCCGAGCCGCGGTAGTTCACTTCCGCGTTCTCGGCCAGATGCGTTTCGCTGGTGACACTCAACCGGTCGCCGAAATCACTTAAGTAGTCCTTATCCGATACGCCGCGCAGATTGACCGACGCATTCCAATACGGGCTGAACGTCTGGTTGTGGACATAGGTGCCGGCGGCCCGATCTTCGCCGGTCTGTTTGTCGTTCGGAAGGAATTCCGCTTCGAGTTTGCCGTTTGACGACGCACCCAAGTAGCGAAATTCGCTCTGCAGCTGCAAACCGCGCTGGGTCATCCAGCGGGGCGTGATCGTGGCGTCGTAATTGGGCGCGATGTTCCAGTAGTACGGCGCCGCCACCACGGCGCCGAGGGTGTTTTCGTAGCCGACTTGGGGCGCCAGGAAGCCGCTCTTGCGCCGGTCGGATATGGGAAACGCAAAATAGGGCAGGTAGAGCACCGGCAGACCGTAAATCCTGAGCGTCGCGCCACGCGCCACGCCGATATCCTCGCGAGTGTCGAGATCGATCTGCCGCGCCCGCAGCAGCCACTCGTTTCGATCTTCCGGGCAAGTACTGTAGGTCGCGTCGAACAGGCGTGTGTGATCGCGATCGATGAACTCGACCCGCGCCATGTCTCCTCGCCCCTGTTGGTCGAGCAGCCGGAACCGGCCCGCGGCGGTGGCGCCGCTGTGCGTATCGAGGTTGAATCGGGCATCATCGGTCATGAAGCGCGACCCGCTCCGTCCGGATATTACGACGTTGCCGGTGGCCTCCACCCGATTCTCCTCGCGGTGATAGCGCAGAAAATCGGCGCTGACTTCGTCGCCGTCGCGCCGCGCCTGTGCGTCACCGCGCAACTCGACCTCATCGGCATTGATCGAGCGAATACGGTCGGCAAAGAGATGCGTCGGCTCGTCGACCGAAGGTGGCAGCGGCGGGGTCGGCCGCGATCGACTTACCGGCGGCCGCGCGGTCGGGCAGGCGCCGGGAGCGGTCGTGTCGGCGTCGGCGTCAATACCGTGCAGCGCGCAAAAAGTGCACGCCAAGAGCCAGACGGCCCGAGACCACATGGGGTGTGAAGAAGGCATTAGTCTTATGACGTGAGCGATAACTTTGCATACAATGCGCGCACCAGCAAGGCGTTCAGGAAGGAAGCCGACGGCGGCCGCCACCTCGACGTTGCCGTACTAACCGCCCGAGCAGCTCCGACAGACCGGATCAAACCCACTGGCGCAAAAATCAATGTCGGATGATCGACGCGCAGCGCTATCCGCCTGGGTGGCGCAAGCGCTGAACGAATCGCAGTGTGCGTTGCGGCCGGCGTCGGGCGACGCCAGTTTTCGCCGATACTTTCGCGTGTATACGCCGGGCGGCGCGACCTTTATCGCGATGGATGCACCGCCGGGCAAGGAAGACTGCCGGCCCTACGTGCGTATCGCCCGGGCGTTCCGCGCCATCGGTCTGAACGTGCCGGAAATCATCGCCGAAGAGCTCGCGCGCGGGTTCTTGCTTATTACCGACCTCGGCGATCGGCTCTATTTAAACGCGCTGAACGAACGCACCGTGGACGCTTTGTACGACGATGCCCTGAAGGCGCTGCTGGTGCTGCAGCGCGATGCCGGCACCAAAGCGCTGCCGCCGTACGACGAGAAACTGCTGCATCGGGAAATGGAGCTGTTTCGCGAGTGGTACATCGGCCGACATCTCGGAATCGTCCTGAGCGCGTCCGCGCATGCGGTGTTGGATCGCGCTTTCCGCGGGCTGGCGGCTGCCGCACTGGAGCAACCGCGCGTCGCGGTTCATCGGGACTACCATTCACGTAATCTGCTTCTGACCGATGCCAACAATCCCGGGATTCTCGATTTTCAAGACGCGGTGGTCGGCCCGGTCACTTACGACCTTGTTTCGCTGCTGCGCGACTGCTACATCGCCTGGCCCAGGGAGCGGGTGGAATCTTGGGCGCGCGAGTACTTCACGAAGGCGCGTGGCGCCGGGGTGCCCGTGGGCGATGATGCCGGCGGATTCTTGCGCTGGCTGGATCTAACCGGGGCGCAGCGCCATCTGAAGGCGGTCGGGATCTTCGCGCGACTTAACTATCGCGACGCAAAGCCCGACTACTTGGGGGATGTTCCGCGCGTGCTGAGTTACGTGATCGATGTTTCACAGCGCTATTCGGAGCTGCACGAACTCGCTGCCTTGGTGGCGGGGTTGCCGGCGAAAACTGACCACACCACGGCAGGACCCGCGTGAAGGCCATGATTCTTGCCGCCGGACGCGGCGAACGGATGCG
>DASWLD010000161.1:0-9255 GCA_036396275.1 Burkholderiales bacterium | reverse complement strand
AGGATTCGTGTACGACACCGAGCCCGCCTGCCGCGCCGTGGTTGCCATGTTGGAACTCGATAGGGCGGCGGCATTTCCGTATTTCAAATCGATTCAATCCGCTTTCTACGCCGAAGGGAAAGACGTCACGCAGCCGGCCGTTCTGGCCCAACTCGCCGCGGCGCAGGGAGCCGCCGCCGACCGCTTCACGGAGCGATTCGAGTCGGCGGATATCGAGCGGCGAACCCAGGAGCACTTTCGGCAAACCGCCGAAATCGGGATACGCGGATTCCCGACGGTTGTCTTGCAGTTCGGCGAACGGGTCGAATTGCTGACGCACGGCTACCGGCCGTTCGAAGAACTCAAACCCATGCTCGAAGCATGGTTCGCCGACACCGCCGCCGGCGGCTGACCGCTTCGTTGCCCGATCGCGATCCGCAGCGCCGGTTGTAGGAGAAGCGTTGGCGTATTATCTTGGCGTGCTTCGCGGTCGAGCAGCCTATCGCGCTGACTATCGCCGACAAGCGGCGCGGCCGCGAACTTAACTTGTCGCTGCGTATGGCTGGAAAATAGTCGTCGTCGATCGATCAAGTCGGCGTTCGGCTTGCGATGGTTTTCGCGCAACAAGAAAACGCATCACCAACCCACTATGGAGATCCGCTATGTTTCGTCGTTTCGCTGTTCTGCTGGTGTTCTTGGCCACGGTGCCTGCATGGGGCGCGATCAAGGAGCAAGAAGTCGAGTACAAGGCGGGCGATGTCACGCTCAAAGGTTTCATGGCGTATGACGATGCCGCCAAGGGCAAACGCCCGGCCGTGCTCGTGGTGCATGAGTGGTGGGGGCACGATCAACACGCGCGCAACGGCGCGCGTAAACTCGCGCAGGCGGGCTTCGTCGGGTTCGCGCTCGATATGTACGGCGACGGCAAGCAGGCGCATCATCCGAAAGACGCGGGTGCGATGTCGGGCGAGATTCGTAAGAACCTGGAGCTGATGCAGACGCGTTTCGATGCGGCGCGCGACTATTTGCGTCAGCAGCCGAACGTCAACCCGGCGCGCATCGGCGTCATCGGCTACTGCTTCGGCGGCGCGGTGGCGCTCGAAATGGCGCGCGCGGGCGAGGATCTGTCCGCGATCGTTACGTTTCACGGTGCCCTCAACACCGAGCATCCGGCGCAGAAGGGGAAGGTGAAACCCAGCATTCTGGTGTTGACCGGTGCCGACGATCCCTTCGTGCCGAAGAAGGCGGTGGACGGTTTCGTGAAAGAAATGAAATCGGCCGGCGCTAAGTTCAAGGTGATCAGCTACCCCGGCGCCAAGCATAGCTTCACCAACCCGGCGGCGACCGAGGCCGGCCAGAAGTTCAACATCCCGCTGGCGTACAATGCCGAGGCCGACAAGAAGTCCTGGGCTGAGGCGCAGAAGTTCTTGAAGCGCGCACTGAAGTAGGTCTGTCCGCAATTCCACGGTGGCCGCGTTTGGGCATGCGCCGAACGCGGCCTCTCCTCCCGATCCAGCGTCCGGTAATGTAATAGTGGGCGTGCATTGTCTTCCGTGGCGGATGGTGCAGGATGGATCTAAAAGAACCGATGCTCGTACGTGCCCCAATTCTGTGTTGGTTCGCTCGTACATCGGCTCGGCAGGAGCGATGTCGAGTTTGCGCACCATGCCATGATTCAGCGCCGACCGATGCGCCACACGGCCGCCGACGACCGCGTTGATTTCAATTTCCGGCAGGCGGTGCACCGGTGGGGAAACCGGGAAAGAAATTCATGTTTGTTAAATTGCCAAACGAATCCGGCACCCAACCCCGCGGCGACGTTGTACCGGTCAGGCATCGGTGCAATCATGCGCCTCTACAACGTTGGAGGCGCCCTATGAAAGAGCAGGAAGTCAACTACAAAGCCGGCGACACCACCTGCAAGGGTTTTATCGTCTACGACGAATTCAAGGGGAAGCAGCCGGTGGTGTTGGTCGTTCACGAATGGTGGGGTACCAACGAATTTTCGCGCGATAGCGCGCGCAAGCTCGCCAAGTTGGGCTTCGTGGGTTTCGCGCTCGATATGTACGGCGAAGGAAAGCAGGCCGACAACCCGCAAACCGCGAGCCAGATGTCGGGCGAAATCGGCAAGAACCCCGCGCTCATGCGCACGCGTTTCAACGCCGCGCGCGAATTCGCGGCGCAACAGCCGAGCGTCGATCCCGCGCGCGTCGCCGCGGTCGGCTACTGCTTCGGCGGCATGGTGGTGCTGAACATGGCGCGCATGGGCGAGAACCTGCGCGGCGTCGTAAGTTTTCACGGCATACTGCCCACCGGCCAGGCGGCGCAACCGGGCAGCATCAAGGCGAAAATGCTGGTGCTGAACGGCGCCGACGATCCGTTCGTGCCCAAGGAGCAGGTCGATGCCTTCGAGAAAGAGACGAAAGCCGCCGGCGCGGACTGCCGTTTAGTGAACTATCCCGGCGGCAAGCACGCCTTCACCAATCCCGCCGCCACCGAGCGCGGCAAGAAATTCGGTTTGCCGCTCGAATACAACGCCGATATCGACAAGAAGTCTTGGCGTGAAGCCGAAGCGTTCTTGCGGGATGTGCTGAAATAACCTGTCCGGCGGATGGGCGCGCATTGGGAAACGACGCGTCTGAAAAAAGCGGTCTACGGCGCCGGTCCTGCCGCGGCGTTCAGTCCAAAATGACCTGCGCACTTCGCTGAGTCGACGGACGGGAAGGGACCTCGGGGGCGGTTTTTGGTCGCCTCGGTTGCAGAAAGTTTCGCAACGCCTTGGCCGTGTGCGAGCCGCCGTGCGTCGCGACCGCGTCGGGCGAACCGGACGCCACCACGCGACCGCCGCCGGCTCCGCCTTCCGGACCGAGGTCGACGATCCAGTCCGCTTCGGCAATGACGTCAAGATTGTGTTCGATCACGACCACCGTATTGCCCGCGTCGACCAGCCGGTGCAGCACGCGAATCAGTTTTTCCACGTCGGCCATGTGCAGCCCGACGGTGGGTTCGTCCAGAATGTAGAGCGTTTCCTTTGGAACCCTCTGGATCCCGGGTCTGTGCTGCGCTTCGCCCGGGATGGTCACCGAACCGGTTTTCGCCAGTTCGGTGACCAGCTTGATGCGTTGCGCTTCGCCGCCGGAAAGCGTCGGCGACGGTTGGCCGAGCGTTAGATAGCCGAGACCGACCTGTTGCAACAATTGCAGGGCGTGATGAATGCGCGGGTGCGCGCTGAAAAACGCCAGCGCTTCGTCGATGCTCATGGCCAGCACCTCGCCGACGGTTTTTTCTTTGTAGCGCACCGTTAACGTCTCGCCGTTGAAGCGCGCGCCGCAGCAAGCGTCGCACGGCACCGTCACATCCGGCAGGAAGCTCATCTCGATCGTGCGCACGCCTTGGCCTTCGCACGTATCGCAGCGCCCGCCCGCGACGTTGAACGAAAACCGGCTCGGCCCGTAGCCGCGCAGCCGCGCCTCCGGCATGTCGGCGAACAGTCGGCGTATCGGATCCCAGAAGCCGACATACGTCGCGGGGCAGGAACGCGGCGTCTTGCCGATCGGCGTCTGATCGACTTCCAGCACGCGCGCGATGTGTTCGGCGCCGCGAATATCGCGGCAGCCGTGCAACGGCGTCTTAGTTTTCTTGCGGCGCTCGACAACCATCCGGCTGAGATTGTCGTGCAACACGTCGCGCGCGAGCGTGGACTTGCCCGATCCGGATACGCCGGTGACGACCGTGAGACGCCCGAGCGGCAGCCGCACCCGGAGGTTTTGCAGGTTGTGCAGACTCGCACCGAGGATATCGAGGGCCGGCGCGGATTTCTCGATCGGGCGGCGCGTGTGCAGCGGATGTTCCAGCGGGTTGGCCAGAAAGCGCCCGGTGAGCGACCGCGGCTCGCGCATCACATCGCTTGCCGATCCCGCGGCGATCACTTGCCCGCCGAGCTTGCCGGCGCCGGGGCCGAGATCGATGACATGCTGCGCGCGCCGGATCGTGTCTTCGTCGTGTTCGACCACGATCACGGTATTTCCCTTTTCTTTCAGCGCGACGAGCGTATCGAGCAGCCGCTGGTTATCGCGGTGATGCAGTCCGATCGTGGGTTCATCGAGTATGTAGCACACGCCGCGAAGATTCGAGCCCAGTTGCGACGCGAGCCGAATGCGCTGCGCCTCGCCGCCCGACAACGTCGGCGCGGAGCGGTCGAGGGAAAGATAATCGAGGCCGACTTGTTTCAAGAACCGCAGGCGCGAGCGAATCTCCGGCAGGATGTCGCGCGCGATCGCGGCCGCGCGGCCGCGCAGGTTGAGCTTGTCGAAGAATCTCTGCGCGGCTTCCACCGGCAGTGCCGCCAACTCGGCGATCGATCGGTCTTGAAAGCGCACGGCGAGCGCGGTCGGGTTCAGTCGCGTGCCGTCGCATGCCGGACAGGTTTCGTCGATCTCGAGCCACGACACCCAGCTGTCGAGCACATGGCCGTCGCCGGTCTTTTCCTGCTCCTCGCCCCACTCGAAACCCGACAGCTTGAGCCCGGTGCCGTAGCAGCGTTCGCACCAGCCATGTTTGGAGTTATACGAAAACAGCCGTGGATCGAGATCGGGAAATCCACGGCTGCAATTGGGGCAAGCGCGCTTTGTCGAGAACGTCACCGTGTGTACGACATCGCGCGCGTCGCGCCCGGCTCGCTCCCTTCTCCCTTCGGGAGAAGGGATGGGGATGAGGGCCGACCCCCTCACCCTTTGCCCTCTCCCGGAGGGAGAGGGGAAGTTGGTGGAAGTCTCCCATAAAATTTGTACTACCCCCTTGCCGAAATCGACGGCGCGTGCGAGCAGGGCGCGCAGCTCCTTTTCGGCTTTCGCGGTCACGGCAATTTCGCCGACGGGCAGTTCAATGTCGTGTTCGCGAAAGCGCGCCAGGCGGGGCCACGTCGCCGTCGGCGTGCGCTCGCCGTCGACGCGCAGGAACGCGAATCCTTTTGTCAGCGCCCATTTGGCGAGATCGGTGTAATACCCCTTGCGCGCGGTGACGAGCGGCGCGAGTACTTGAATCCTGTGGCCGCGGTGGTCCCGCATGATGCGCGCGAGAATCGCCTCGGGCGTTTGCGCGTCGATCGGCACGTGGCAGTCGGGACAGTGCGGCACGCCGAGTTTGACAAACAGCAGCCGCAGGAAGTGATAGATCTCGGTGAGCGTGGCCACGGTGCTCTTTCGCCCGCCGCGGCTGGTACGCTGCTCGATCGCGACCGTCGGCGGCAGACCGTAGATCGCATCGACGTCCGGCCGCGAGGCGGGCTGCACCAGCGAGCGCGCATAGGCGTTCAGCGATTCGAGGTAGCGCCGCTGGCCCTCGTTGAACAAGATATCGAACGCGAGCGTGCTCTTGCCGCTGCCGGAGACGCCGGTGATGACGGTGAAGCATTCGCGCGGGATGCGGGCTTCGATGTTCTTCAGATTGTGCTCGCGCGCGTGATAAACGCAAATCATATTAGGCGCGCGTAGCGCACTCGGCTCGCCTCCCTCTCCCTCCGGGAGAGGGAATGAGGGTGAGGGTTGCGAAGGTTCGACGGGTTTTCCCTCATCCCCGACCCTTCTCCCGGAGGGAGAAGGGAGGGCTTGTTCGCTGATGCGAACCCTTTCGGTTCGAAGCGCGTTCCGTTCGTCCTTCGACCGGCTCAGAACGAACGACGTTTCTTGGCCATATCCCCGCAGCGCTTTGCCGGTGTGACTGGTCTTGTGTTTCGCGACCGTGTTCGGCGTACCGACGCAAACGATCTCGCCGCCCGCATCGCCGCCTTCCGGACCGAGGTCGACGATCCAGTCGGCCGCGCGAACGACGTCGAGATTGTGTTCGATAACGACCAACGAATGGCCTTCGGCGAGCAACCGCCGGAACGCGCGCAACAGCGTCGCGATATCGTCGAAATGCAGCCCCGTCGTCGGCTCGTCGAATAGGAACAGCGTGCTGCCGGTGTTCTTGCGGCCTTTGGCTTCGGCGAGATAGCCGGCCAACTTGAGGCGCTGGGCCTCGCCGCCGGAAAGCGTCGGCACCGGCTGGCCGAGTTTTAGGTAAGAAAGACCGACGGCGGTCAGCGGTTCCAATCCGCGCAGCACTTCCGGACAGCCGGCGAAAAACTCGCGCGCCTCCGAAACCGTCATGTCGAGCACGTCGGCAATGGACCGGGCCTGTGACTGGCCGCTCGGCAGCAGCTTCAGCTCCAGCGTCTCCGCGCGGAAGCGGCGGCCATCGCAGTCGGCACAGCGGACGTACACGTCGGAAAGAAATTGCATTTCGACGTGCTCGAAACCGGAGCCGGTGCAGCTTGGGCAACGGCCGCTGCCGGAGTTGAAAGAAAACGTCCCGGCCGTATAGCCGCGTTCCTGTGCCAACGGCTCCGCGGCGAACCGTTTGCGAATGGCATCCCAAGCGCCGACGTAGCTTGCCGGGTTGGAGCGAGCGGTTTTCCCAATCGGCGACTGATCGACCATGACGGCGTCGCCGATTAATTCATGACCCCGGATCGCGCGGTGGCTCCCGGGCGTATCCTTCGGCCGACCTTTAAGTTTGATCAGCGCGTTGTACAGGACGTCCTGGATCAGCGTGCTCTTGCCGGAGCCCGAAACGCCGGTGACGCACACGAGCCGATTGAGCGGAATCTCGACGTCGATGTTCTTGAGGTTGTTCTCCTGCGCGCCGAGAATCTGCAACGTCTGTTTCGCTCTCCCGATCTCCCGACCTCCCGCCCTCACGGCAGTAACAGACTTCCGTCCGTTCAGATAGTCCGCCGTCAGCGTGTGCGCGCTTCGCATCTCGTTCGGCGTTCCGAAAAAAACCACCTGGCCGCCGCGTTCGCCCGGACCGGGACCGATGTCGAGAATGCGATCGGCGGCCGCCATTACTTGCGGGTCGTGCTCGACCACCAACAACGTGTTACCGGCGTCGCGCAATCGGTGCAGTACGCGCACGACGCGCTCGATGTCGCGCGCGTGCAGTCCGATCGAGGGTTCATCGAGGACGAACAGCGTATTGACGAGCGAGGTGCCGAGCGCGGTCGTGAGATTGATGCGCTGCACCTCGCCGCCCGACAGCGTGCGCGACTGGCGGTCGAGCGTCAGGTAGCCGAGGCCGACTTCGACGAGATACACGAAGCGCGCGCGAATCTCGCCGAGGAGAAGATCCGTCGCTTCATCGAGCGGCGAGGGCAAGTGCACCTGCTGGAAAAATGCGCGCGCCCGTTCGATGGGCAAACTGACTAGTTCGTGGATGTCGAGGCCCGGCAAATCGCTCGGGGCCGCGGCGCCGATCTTCGCGGCGTCCTCCGTCGTCCCGAGACGCCACCGCAGCGCCTCGGGTTTAAGGCGCGCGCCATGGCAGGCGGGGCAGGGCGTATACGCTCGATACTTCGAGAGCAGCACGCGAATGTGCATCTTGTACGCGCGCCCTTCGAGCCACTTGAAGAAGCGCTCGCAGCCGTACCATTTCCTATCCGACCAAGAGCCCTCGCCCTCGATTACCCAACGCCGGTGTTTGTCGCCGAGTTCGCGCCATGGAACATCGACCGGTACGCCGCGTTTCCTGGCGAATCGAAGAAGGTCGTCCTGGCACTCCTTATAAGAAGCTGTCTGGAACGGCTTTACCGCACCTTGGCGCAGCGTCTTCGACTCGTCGGGGATGACCAGGCTGTAGTCGACCCCGATGATGCGCCCGAATCCGCGGCAGGAGTCGCAAGCGCCGACCGGCGAATTGAAGGAGAAGAGGTTCGGAATCGGATCGCGGTAGGCGATGTCGCAATCGGCGCAATGCAGATCGGATGAAAAGCGCCAAGCAGCAGAAATTCCACTCCCCCGTTTACGGGGGAGGGATGGCGAAAGGGGTCCATCCGCGCCGGTTAATACATACGCGGTGACGCGTCCGCGTCCGTGCTTCAATGCCTTCTCCAGATCCTCGACGATGCGCGAATGATTCGCGCCGTTCAGCGATACGCGATCCTGAATGACTTCGAGCGCGGCGCCGGCCCCACCCTCACCCTCATTCCCTCTCCCGGCGAGGACAAACGTCGTCCTCGCTCCCTCATCCCCATCCCTTCTCCCCACCGGCATGGAGATTTTCACCAACTTCCCCTCTCCCTTCGGGAGAGGGCAAAGGGTGAGGGCCGGCGTTCCCTCATCCCCATCCCTTCTCCCGGAGGGAGAAGGGAGCGAGCCGACGCTCGCTTCGCGGGCACCTCGTTCGATCGGAGAGGGAGGCGAGCCGACGCGCGCTTCGCGCGCACTGCGTAAGATCCGGGTGTAACCCTGTTGCGCGAGATACCTCTTGATTTCCTTCTCCGAGAAATTCTCCGGAACCTTGACGGTGAACGTAATGAGCGCGCTTGCCTTCGCCGGCGCGCGCCGAAGCAGCTCGGCCGCAATGCTTTCCGGCGTATCGCGCCGCACCTCGTTGCCGCAACCCGCGCAATAAAGCCGCGCCGCGCGCGCGTACAGAAGCTTCAGGTGATCGTTCAGCTCCGTCATCGTGCCGACGGTCGAACGCGACGTGCGCACCGGGTTGGTTTGGTCGATGGCGATCGCGGGCGGAATCCCGTCGATCAGGTCCGCCGCGGGCTTGTCCATTCGCTCCAGAAACTGGCGCGCGTACGGCGAAAACGTTTCCACGTAGCGCCGCTGCCCCTCGGCGTAAACGGTGTCGAACGCGAGCGACGATTTGCCGGAACCGGAAACGCCGGTGATGACGATCAATTCGTTGAGCGGCAGTTCGAGATCGAGGCCCTTCAGATTGTTCTGCCGGGCCCCTTTAACGATGATGCGGTCGTGCGACATGGAAATTTTCCGCAGCGGAACCGGGAGTATACCGGGTCCGCCGCGGGCCATCTAAATCGGCGGTTTTCGCCGTTTCTTTGCACCCTCCGGTAGCGTACTCCCACGGCGACGGCGCGATTGTCGGGGGGAAAACTTCTCCTGACGAACCTTGATCAGGTTTCGCGAAGCGCGCTCATCACGAGGACGCACTCTGAACAAGTCTCGAAAAACTACTTCTCACCGCAAAGGCGCAAAGAGCGCAAAGGGTTTTCTCGATAAAAACTCATGTTTTTCTTTGCGTCCTTTGCGTCTTTGCGGTGAATGTTCACTTAATCAGAGCTTCCCCAGTTCAAACGCGAGGTAACTGAACGCCGAATCTCACGCGGGGATTTCGTGGGGCTGAAGGTGAATTTCCAGAACGCGAGTTCTGAATCCGTGCGACTCAACCGCTGGTTAGGGCTTCGTCGGCCCACCCGTCGTTTCATCT
>DASWLD010000160.1:0-3316 GCA_036396275.1 Burkholderiales bacterium | reverse complement strand
TTTCTCGCTTTCGGGTCGAGCGGGTTCAACCGGTATTCGTTCATCAACATGGTTTGGTGGTTCAGCCACTGTTGCCATGCTTCTTTCGAGACGCTTTCCCAAATGCGTTTGCCGAGTTCGCCGGGATACGTCGGAAAGTCGAGCCCCTCGGCCTCGCGACCGAGTTTCACACAGTTCACCATACGTGCCATAAACATTCTCCAAACGGGTAACGCACCGCCAGCGGATCGCGCGGCGCCAGCGCATCATTCGTGCTTTCGGTTGAGTTCGTCTTCGCGTAGCTGATCGAGCAGGCGTTTGATCGGCGCGGCCAGGCCACGTTCGTCGGGTTTACGGCAGTTATACCAAACCGTCTCGCCGCTCTCCATGAGTTGACCGCCCCCGTTCAAAAGGCGCGCCGGAATCGGGTGGATGTCGAGGTGAAAGTGGCTGAACGAATGGCGCAGCGCAGGCCAGCGCTTGTCCGTCTCGATCTCGAGACCGAGCGCGTCGCGGCACCACGCACGTGCGTCGCGCGCGGTGCACTCCGGCAGTCCCCACAGCCCGCCCCAGATGCCGACGGGCGGACGGCGCTGCAACAGCACGCGCCCGCGTGCATCGCGTATCAGCAGCATTTTCACCGAGCGGGTCGGAACCCGCTTTCGGTCGCGGCGCCGCGGATAGTCTTCGGGTTTACCGCGAGCGAAGGCAGCGCACCCGCCACGCACCGGGCAGCGCGCGCACGCCGGCTGTGCGCGGCGGCAAAGCGTTGCACCTAGGTCCATGATCGCCTGGGTGTAGTCGGCGGCGCGATGGCGCGGGGTATGGTAGTCGGCGAACTCCCAAAGCCGCCGCTCGATCGCGGCGCCAGTGAGCGGCTCGTCGACTGCGTGATAGCGCGCGAGCACGCGCTTCACGTTCCCGTCGAGGATCGGATGGCGCTGCCCATACGCTTGCGCGAGGATCGCGCCGGCCGTGGAGCGGCCGACTCCCGGAAGATTCGCGACTGCATCGAAGTCCCGCGGAATGCGCCCGCCATGCTCCGTGACCAACACTTTCGCGGCGCGGTGTAGATTGCGTGCCCGCGCATAGTACCCAAGCCCGCTCCATTGATGCAGCACCGCGTCGACGTCGGCGCGTGCGAGCGCGCGAATCGTTGGAAAACGCGCGACGAAGCGCTTGAAGTACGGAACGACCGCCGCGACCTGCGTCTGCTGTAGCATGATCTCCGACAGCCAGACGTGATAGGGATCGCCGCTTTTCCAGGGCAGATCCCTGCGCCCGTGCCGGTGGTACCAGGCGAGCAGCCGCGGGGCAATCGGCCTGCTCACGCCCGAGCGTCTCCGATAAGGCGGCGCACCGCGCTTCGCGGCGCTAGGTTCCAATCGATACGCAGGCTTCTTCGTAGCGGCCCGATCCCATGGCGTGGTCGCCGAAAATCTTGTGTTCGGCGATCCACCGGAAGGACTGCTCGAAAACTTCGCGCGTGTACGGTTCGAACACGATGCGCTCGCCCGGCCCCCAGCGGCGCGTATCGATCTCCTCGAGGAAGCGCTTCGGGAACTCGTTGCGGTAATAGTGCGTATAGAGCTCGGGGCGCAGATCGATGTCGCGCTGGGCGCGTCGCAGCGCGCGGAAATACTTCCTTATGTCCTCGGCGTCGGGGTTGCCGTTCAACATGGCGGCTATCATGAAGGTGCTGTCGATGATCTTGCGGAAGCCAAGCTGTTCGAGGAAGTAGTAAGGCCCGCTAAAGAGCGAAGCCGCGGGGACATTGCGGTCGATCAGCTTCTCCATGCGCGAGAACAGGATGCCGTCGGCGAACGAGAGCTTGATGTCCTCGGGTTTGAGATATTGCTCAAGTGCTTGAATCGTTGCGTAGTGACTGCCCGACTGGTAACCGACCGAAATCGGCACGTCCTTCAACTGGGACGGATGCTTGATAGGGGATTCGGGCGGTACGAACACCCCACAGGGCGCGACCGAGTAAGCGTCGGTGTACATCTTGCCGTGACCGGCGGAGGCCGCGACGTTCACTGTCCAGTGGCAGGCGCAGCTCACGTTGTTATCGCTGCCCTCCTCGAAATTCTGGTACGCGCCGCTCTTGTCCGGCGTCACATGGGTCTTACCGGGGTCATCGTCGCCCCACATGCTGTGGAACACGTAATCCAGCCCTTCGTCCTTGAAGTAGCCCTTCTCCTCGGCCACCCACTCTTGTAAACGGAAATGCGGCGACACTACGAACTTGGCCATGCTTGTTCTCCTACAGAAAGACGCGGATAGGGCGGTGAATGAGTCATGGGTGAAGAGGCTAAAGGTGATATTTTTGCCGGTCAAGCGGCCGAGCGGCGCGACGCGTGCACTCAGTTGGCCGCGAGCGTTTCAAGTTTTTCGGCGCCGGAAATGAGCGACGCGTGGATTTGGCGTTTCAGCAGCCACGGCCCGATCAGCGGCGGAACGAAAAAATCTGGTACCAGCGCCGCGCGATACTGCAGCTGCGTCTGCCCGTCGACCGACGTGACGCGCCAGTACTCGGTCGCTTCCTGAAAATCGCTCAATGTCGGTTCGATTTGCGCGCGAATTTCTCCGTTGGGCGCCTCGGTTACGTCCTTCACGAACGTCACGGTGCGGCAAAAGAACCACACGCAGGCGCGCAGGCGCAACCGCACGCGCTGCGCGTTATCCGGTGCGCCGTCGAGCACGGTGCTTTCTCGAATCGATTGGAAATATCGGTCGTAGTTGGCGTAGTCGGTGAGGTAGTGCATGAGCCGCTCGGAGGGCGCGGCGATGCGAACGTCGAACGTGACGTCGTAGCGGTCGCCGTCGCGCGTTATCTCGTTAGTCGTTACCTGCGCCGCCGAAACCGCTGCGGCCGGTGCGAGCAGCCACATCGCCGTCACAAACAGCACGGCGGCGCCCGGGTTCATCGCCGTAGCTTGTCGAGCAAGCGGTTTCGGAGTTTGTCGGCGGCTTCGCCCTTCTTCTGTTCGAGCTTCTGCTCGATCGGTTTGGTTGCTTTCTCCTTGAGCAGCGCGCTGAGGTCTACGCGGTATTCGGGCGCGGCGAACGCGCCGCCGATGCGAAGCGGCAACGTCGCGCCGGCGCGCCCGGCCGCCTCCGCCACCGTCACCTGCAGGCGGTAGTCGATCGTCTCTTGCGCGAGGTTCGCCGCGCCGCTGCCGCTCGCGCGCACGACCGGACCGTCGAGCTTCAAGTCGTCGTTACGCGCGAGGCCGTCGGTGACGCGCACGGTGGCGGTCAAAGACCTGAACGCGGTTTCATCGCCGGCGTCCGGTTTCGCCCGCACTTCCTTGCCGCGCACTTGATCGTATGCCGC
>DASWLD010000159.1:0-2064 GCA_036396275.1 Burkholderiales bacterium | reverse complement strand
GATGTCCGATGCGCCTCGACATCGACCTACTGCGGTCATGGATCGGAAAGACGGAGTCGCTTGTCGACACCGTTGCGATGGTTCCGGTGCTGGCGCTGTCGGCGGCAATCGACCGCGACGACCCGCCGCAGCGCGGCGATCCGCTCCCACCGCTGTGGCATTGGCTCTATTTTCTCCCGATCGCGCGACCGTCCGAACTCGGTGCCGACGGCCATCCCGCGCGCGGCGGGTTCCTGCCGCCGGTGCCGCTGCCGCGGCGCATGTGGGCCGGCGGCCGGCTCGACTTTCATCGCCCGCTGTACGTCGGCGATTCGATCACACGGGTTTCGCGAATCGACGACGTGAGCGCGAAACAAGGGCGCAGCGGCGCGCTGGTGTTCGTGCGCGTGCATCACGAAATCAGCGGGCGCGGGGCGCTGGCGATCGCCGAGGAGCACGACATCGTTTATCGCGAACTGCCGAACACGGAAACGCCGCCATCCGCGCCGAAGCCCGCTCCGGCGGAATTTGCCTGGCATCGCGAGGTTCACCCGGACCCGGTAATGTTGTTCCGCTACTCGGCGCTGACCTTCAACGGTCATCGCATTCACTACGACCGACGCTACGCCACCGAGGTCGAAGGCTATCCCGGGCTGGTCGTACACGGCCCGTTGATCGCGACCTTGCTGCTCGATCTGCTGCGGCGTAATCTGCCGGACGCCCAGGTGTCGCGGTTTTCGTTTCGCGCGCTGCGCCCGCTGTTCGACACGGCGCCATTCTATATATATGGAATGCCACGGCCCGACGGAAGGCGCGTGGCCCTCTGGGCCCGAGATGCCGAGGGGCGAGCGACCGTGGAGGCGCAAGCCGACGTATCTTGATCGAGCCGTTCGCCACTTGGGATAGTTCAAACAGGTCGCTTCGATGAAGGTTTCCGACCAATACCAAGACATCCGTGACGGCGTTCGCGCGGTCTGCGCGCAGTATCCGGACGAATATTTCCGCAAGCTCGACCGCGAACGCGCCTACCCCGAAGCGTTTGTGGACGCGTTGACGCGCGCCGGCTGGCTGGCGGCGTTGATTCCGGCCGAGTACGGCGGCTCGGGGCTCAACTTGGCGCAGGCGTCGGTGATCATGGAAGAAATCAACCGCAGCGGCGCCAACGCCGGGGCCTGCCACGGCCAGATGTACAACATGAGTACGCTGTTGCGACACGGATCGGACGCGCAAAAGCGCGAGTACCTGCCGAAAATCGCGAGCGGCGAGCTGCGACTGCAATCCATGGGGGTCACCGAACCGTCGACCGGCAGCGACACGACGCAGCTGAGAACCACCGCGGTAAAGAAGAGCGACCGTTACGTGATCAACGGTCAGAAAGTCTGGATCTCGCGCGTGCAGCATTCCGACCTCATGATTCTGCTCGCGCGCACCACCCCGGCGGCCGGCGTCGCGCAAAAGTCGGAGGGAATGTCGATCTTCATCGTCGATCTGCGCGAGGCGATCGGCAAGGGCCTGACGGTGCGGCCGATCGAGAACATGGTCAATCACGAAACCAACGAATTGTTCTTCGACAATCTCGATATTCCGGCGGAGAACCTGATCGGCGAGGAGGGCCGGGGGTTCCGGTACATTCTCGACGGTCTAAACGCCGAACGCGCTCTCATCGCGGCCGAGTGCATCGGCGACGGCCATTGGTTCATCGGCCGTGCGACGAAGTACGCGACCGAGCGCATCGTGTTCGGCCGGCCGATCGGGAAAAACCAAGGTATCCAGTTTCCGATCGCGGAATCCTACATCGAAGTGGAGGCGGCGAACTTGATGCGGTTCAAGGCGTGCGCGCTGTTCGATGCGCGGGAACCTTGCGGCGCCCAAGCGAACATGGCGAAGCATCTGGCGGCCAAGGCGTCGTGGGAGGCGGCCAACGTGTGCTTGCAGACCTACGGGGGTTTCGGCTTCGCCGCCGAATACGACGTCGAGCGCAAGTTCCGCGAAACTCGGTTGTATCAGGTCGCCCCGATTTCGACCAATCTGATTTTTTCCTACATCGCCGAGCACGTCCTCGGCTTGCCGCGGTCGTTCTAATAA
>DASWLD010000158.1:0-12547 GCA_036396275.1 Burkholderiales bacterium | reverse complement strand
ACCCTGTTGATTCCTGAACTTAGCGTCGTACATCTCCGTGGCGTCTCGGACCTTACCAGCTTGGAGAAGGGAGAAGAACTGATTCGCTGCCGCTATCGCGGAATCAGTATTCACGTAATGTGCTCTCGTGGCGATGAAGGCCACAACGGCGCCTAGCAACAGGACACTCACCCCCACAACCATCCACCGCCTGCGAGTCATCGAGCCCCCATATCGCGCTGCCTAACTACAAATATACGGCCCATCTACAGGATATTGGATATCCGGGCAGGGCGAAGTTGGTGTGGAGTTCTTCATGACCAATCCTTTGTCGCTTCTATCGGATGGACTTTGAGAGGAAGTATATACCGCGCTCTTACCGGATATTGGAGATAACCCGCGGTTTGCCCGGATAACAACGTTATCCGGGCGTCCGACGCCGGGAACAGAATTCGATGAAGATCATCGATTCTCTTTCTCGTCTTCCGCCAACGCTTCCATCAACTCCCCCATGTCGGGTGGAACCGACGCTGCCCACCGCGAAATTTCCCCGCTGTCCGGATGCGCGAGCGACAGTTTTGCCGCGTGCAATGCCTGACGCCGGAAGCCTTGCACGGCTTCGACCAAACGCGCACCGGCACCGGCGGGAATGCGCAAGCGGCCGCCGTAGACCGGATCGCCAACGATGGGAAAGCGGATGTGCGCCAGGTGCACGCGGATCTGATGCGTGCGGCCGGACTCCAGCGAGACTTGCACCAGCGTGTGCGCGCGGTACTTCTTCAGCACGCGGTAGTGGCTGACGGCTTCGCGCCCGCGGTCGGTGACGGCCATGCGCGTGCGGTCGACGCGATGGCGGCCGATGGGCGCGTCGATGGTGCCGCCGGCGATCATTACGCCGTGCACGATCGCGACGTAGTCGCGCTTCACGCGGCGCGCTTCGAGATCGCGCGACAGGCGCTGGCGCGCGATCTCGGTTTTCGCGACCACCATCAAGCCCGAGGTATCTTTATCCAAACGGTGCACGATGCCGGCGCGCGCGATTTGCGCGAGGCTCGGCGCATAGTGCAGCAACGCGTTCAGCAGCGTACCGCGCGGGTTGCCGGCGCCGGGGTGCACCACGAGCCCCGCGGGCTTGTTCACGACCAGCAGGCTCGCGTCTTCGTACACGATGTCCAGCGGAATCGATTCCGGCGACGCCTCCGTTTCGCGCGGCGGCGGCAAACGGACCTCGACCCGCTCTCCGCCGGCGACCTTGTCGCGCTTGCGCGGCACGCGCGCGCCGACGCTCACCCGACCGTCGGCGATCCACTGCTGCAACTGCGAGCGCGTGACGTCGGGAAACACCGCCGCCAGCGCCCGGTCCAAGCGTTGGCCCGCCAGTTCCCGCGGAATTTCGGCGACGCGACGCGTTGCATTGCTCATGCCAGTCAGTATGATCGTACGGTTGGTACCTTGCCCAGGGCCGCTAGTGTAGCGACTGGTCGCAAATTGTCGTGAGGCTTCCATACCCATGATGTCCCGATTTCTCGTCACCGCCGCCGCGCTCGCGCTCGCCGCCTGCGCGAGCATAGCCGATCCGACCAAGGACTGGACCCCGGAGCAGTTCTATGAAGCCGCGCGCGACCAAGTGATTGAAGCCAACTGGCTGGAAGCGATCAAGTACTACGAGTTGCTGGAGGCCCGCTATCCCTACGGCCCCTATACCGAACAGGGCCAGCTCGAGGTCGCCTACGCCCATTACAAGGACACCGAACCGGCGCTCGCGCTCGCCGCCACCGATCGCTTCATCCGGCTGCACCCGACGCACCCGAACGTCGACTACGCCTACTACCTGAAAGGCATCATCAACTTCCGGGGCGAGAAAAGTCTGATTCATGCGCTGTTCGGCTTCGCGGAAACGATGTGGGATCGCGACCCGAAGGGCGCGCGCGAATCGTACGATGCGTTTCGCGAACTGGTCGAGCGTTTTCCGCGCAGCCGCTATGCCAAGGACGCCGCCGCTCGCATGCGCTTTCTGGTCGATGCGCAGGCGCGCTACGAAGTGCACGTCGCGCAGTTTTACTACGATCGCGGCGCCTATATCGCCGCGGTCAATCGCTGCAAGTTTGCCCTCGAAAATTATCCACGAACGCCGGCGCTGGAGGACGCGCTCGGTATTCAGGCGAAGGCATATAAACGCATGGGGCTGACGCAGCTTGCGGATGACTCGATGCGCGTGCTGCGGATGAATTTTCCGGAAAGCCGCTACTTACGAGAGGTCGAAGAGGTCAAAGCCGCGGGATAGTTCCCGCGCGCGCTACCCGCCGCGACCGTGGCCGGACGTAATCGGATAGCGGCGATCCCGTCCGAACGCTCGCGGCGTGATGCGCACGCCGGGCGCGGCCTGTCGCCGCTTGTATTCATTGCGATCGACCATGGCGAGCACGCGGCGCACCGCCGCCGCTTCGAATCCCGCCGCGATAATTTCCTCGGCCGATTGATCCCGTTCGACATAGCGCTCCAGTATCGGATCGAGAATCTCATACGGCGGCAGCGAATCCGTATCCTTCTGGTCGGGCGCGAGTTCCGCCGACGGCGGCCGGTCGAACACGCGCTGGGGGATCACCGCGCCGCGGCGATTGCGCATCGCGGCGATGCGATACACCAACGTCTTCGGCACGTCCTTGATGGCGGCGAAGCCGCCGGCCATGTCGCCGTACAGCGTCGCGTAGCCGACCGACATCTCGCTCTTGTTGCCGGTGGTGAGCACCATCTTGCCGGTCTTGTTCGAAATCGCCATCAACAGCACGCCGCGCACGCGTGCCTGAATGTTCTCCTCGGTGGTGTCGGGCTTCAGGCCGCGGAATTCGTCGCGCAGCGCGCCGAGGAACGACTGAAATACCGGCTCGATCGGAATGATCCGATAGCGCACGCCGAGCGCCTCGGCTTGCGCGCGCGCATCCTCGACGCTCATCGCCGCGGTGTATTGCGACGGCATGAGCACCGCCTCGATGCGGTCGGCGCCGAGCGCGTCCACCGCGATGCAAAGCGTCAGCGCCGAGTCGATACCGCCGGATAAGCCGATGACCGCGCCCGCGAAACGATTCTTTTGCACGTAATCGCGCACGCCCAACACCAGCGCCCCGTACACGCTTTCCTCTTCCGACAGCTCCGGCGCGATTTCCCCCGGAACCGGCACCACGTTCCCATCGACCGCGAAATCGATCGGATACAACCCTTCGGTAAATGCCGGTGCGCGCCATGTCATGCGACCCGCGGCATCGAGCGCGAACGATTCGCCGTCGAACACCAGTTCGTCTTGGCCGCCGACGAGATTGAGGTACACAAACGGCACGTGCAGCCGCTTGGCGTAACCTTCCGCGAGTCCGAAGCGCTCGCGGCTCTTGTTCTTGTTGTACGGCGAGGCGTTGATATTGACGACCAGCTTGGCGCCGGCCGCAACCGACTGCTCGATCGGCCCGCTCGCCCACAAATCTTCGCAAATCGTAATGCCGACGGGCGTCGAACCGATTTTTAGCACGCACGGCTCCGCCGCCGGCGTGAAGTAGCGCTTCTCATCGAAGACGCCGTAGTTGGGCAGATGATGTTTGTGATAGATCGCGCGCACGCTGCCGTCGCGCAATACCGCGGCGGCGTTATACAGCGCGCCGTCGCGGCGATGCGGATAACCGACCACTACGTCGATCCCCTTGGCGGCACGGGCGAGTTCGGACAACCCGTGCTCGGCGCGCGCGATCAGATCGGCGCGTAGCAGCAGATCTTCCGGCGGATAGCCGGTGATCGCGAGCTCGGGAAATACCACGAGATCGCCCTTGAGCTCATCGCGCGCGCGGGCGACGACCTCGGTCATCTTGCGCACGTTGCCCGCGACGTCGCCGACCAGCAGATTGATCTGGGCGGCCGCGATGCGCAGGCGGTCAGTCACTTACGGAACTCCTGAAATGCCGAGTGATTCACCGCAAAGGCGCAAAGGACGCAAAGGAAAACGGCAAGATGTCAAAACACCTCGCCACCCCGCAAAAGCCGGGGTCCGGGAGACAAGCATTCGATGTTTCAAACATTCTTCAAGAATTCATTCTGGAAGTTCTTTGCGCCCTTTGCGCCTTGGCGGTGAAATCGGTTTTTTCAATCCGGTCAAAACCTTTTCCTACTTCAACACCTCGCGCATGCGCTTGCCGATGTCCGCCGGCGATCGCACGGTGTGCACGCCGGCCGCGTCGAGCGCGCGGAATTTTTCGTCCGCCGTGCCCTTACCGCCCGCAATCACGGCACCGGCGTGGCCCATGCGCTTTCCTTTCGGCGCGGTGACACCGGCGATGTAGGCGACCACCGGCTTGGTGACGTGGCTCTTGATGAACGCAGCGGCGTCTTCTTCCGCCTGACCGCCGATCTCGCCGACCATCACGATGCCTTTCGTCTGCGGATCGGCCTGAAACAATTTCAAGCAATCGACGAAGTTCAAGCCTTGAATGGGATCGCCGCCGATGCCGATACAGGTGGTCTGACCCAAACCTTCCACGCTGGTTTGGTTGACCGCTTCATACGTGAGCGTGCCGGAGCGCGAGACGATGCCGACGACGCCGGGCTTGTGAATGAATCCCGGCATGATGCCGATTTTGCATTCGCCCGGCGTGATGATGCCGGGGCAGTTCGGGCCGATGAGCACGGCGTTCGGATAGCGCGTGCGCAGCGCGAATTTGGCGCGCAACATGTCGCGCACCGGAATGCCTTCGGTGATACACGCGATGACCTTGATGCCGGCCGCCGCCGCTTCCAGAATCGAGTCGGCTGCATACGCCGCCGGCACGTAGATCATCGTCGCTTCGGCGCCGGCTTGCCGCACCGCCTCGCGCACGGTGTTGAACACCGGCAGACCCAAGTGCTTCTGTCCGCCCTTGCCGGGCGTCACGCCGCCGACCATGTTCGTGCCGTAGGCGATCGCTTGCTCCGAGTGAAACGTTCCCTGCTTACCGGTAAATCCTTGGCAGATTACTTTGGTGTTCTTATTAACCAATACGCTCATGCAAATTTCTTCTCAGGTACGCCCCCTCCCATTCCCTCCCCCGCGTGCGGGGGAGGGTTAGGGTGGGGCATGGTGATTGGAAAGGTTAAGTCTCATCTCGCCGCGGCGACGACTTGCTGCGCGGCGCCGGTCAAACTGTCGGCGGCGGCAACTTTCAGGCCGCTGGTTTTCAGCAGCGCGCGGCCCTTCTCGACGTTCGTGCCTTCGAGCCGCACGACCACCGGCACTTTCACGCCGACTTCCTTGACCGCCTTGATCACGCCTTCCGCGATCAAATCGCAGCGCACGATGCCCCCGAAAATATTCACCAGAATCGCCTTCACGTTCGGATCGGACAGAATGATCTTGAACGCCTCGGCGACGCGCTCGGCGGTCGCACCGCCGCCGACGTCGAGGAAGTTCGCCGGCTCGCCGCCGTGCAGCTTGATGAGATCCATCGTCGCCATCGCGAGTCCCGCCCCGTTTACCATGCAGCCGATGCTACCTTCGAGCGCGACATAACTGAGATCGTGCTCGCGCGCGCGGACCTCCTTCGGATCGTCTTGCGCCGAATCGCGCAACGCCGCCAATTCCTTCTGGCGATAAAGCGCGTTGTCGTCCACTTGGATCTTGGCATCGAGCACCAGCAGGTCGCCGCTCTTGGTCACGACCAGCGGGTTGATTTCGAGCAAGGAAAAATCGCAGGCGTTGTACGCGTCGTACAGTGCGGTCATCAGGCGCGTCAATTGTCCCACTTGCTTCTCATTAAGATCGAGCGCGAACCCGACTTCGCGGCATTGATACGGTTGCAAGCCGATCGACGGCTCGACCACCGTCTTAAGAATCTTTTCCGGATGCTTGGCGGCGACCTCCTCGATATCCATGCCGCCTTCGGCCGAGGCGATGAAAACCACGCGCTCCGACGGCCGGTCGGTCAGGCAGGCGAGGTACAGTTCGCGCGCGATGTCGCTCGGCGCCTCGACATAAAGCCGCTCCACCGGCTGCCCGCCCGGACCGGTTTGGTGCGTGACCAGGCGCGTGCCGAACAGATTCTTCGCGATCGCTTCGAGCTCATCGCGGCTTTTGACCAGCTTCACGCCGCCGGCCTTACCGCGACCGCCGGCATGAATCTGCGCCTTGACCACCCAGGCGTCGCCGCCGAGTGCCTGCGCCGCCGCCGCAACTTCCGCCACGGAACGGGCCGGCTGGCCGCGGGGAACCGGAACACCGAACTTCGCGAGTACCGACTTCGCTTGATATTCGTGCAGATTCATTTATTGGAGGAACCTTTATATAGGGATGTTTCCACTGTGACGGTCGCGCGCAACCTCGCGCCACCCTCACCCTCATTCCGTCTCCCCACCGGCATGGAGATTTTCACCAACTTCCTTTGCGGCGGAGCGAACCGAGTGCGCTTGCGCGTGATCCCGATTCGCTCGAAGGCGCGGATTATCTCTTATCGCACCCGCTCTTGGGAATCGCTACGCGCGTCATCGACCGCCGCCGGCGCCGAGATCGATTCACCGGTCGGCGCCAAGACGAGACTCACTCGTAACGCAGCGCCTCGATCGGATTGAGCGTCGACGCCCGCCGCGCGGGGTAAATGCCGAAAACGATGCCGATAATCGCGGAGAACGAAAACGCGAGCAGCACCGAGCCGATCGTCACAGTGGTACTCCAATCCGCTATGTGGGACAACACGACCGTCACCGCCCAGCCGAGCGCGACCCCGCTCAAACCGCCGACCACGCTGACCACGACTGTTTCCACCAGGAACTGGTTGAGAATGTCGCGCGGGCGCGCGCCGATGGCCTTGCGCAGGCCGATTTCGCGCGTACGCTCGGTCACCGACACCAACATGATATTCATAATGCCGATGCCGCCGACCAGGAGCGATATGGCGGCGATCGAGGCGAGCAGCACCGACATGGTGCGGCTCGACTCTTCATAAGCGGCGCGGATGTCGGCGAGGTTGCGCACGCGAAACGCATCCTCGCGGTACACGGGTGGAATCCGGTGGCGCGCGACCATCAAGTCCCGCACCGCGCGCTCGACCTGCTCGATCGCCTGCGCGCTCGTTGCCTCGATGTCGATGTAGTCGAGATAAGTCTTGCCGAGCAGACGATACATCGCGGTCTGCACCGGTACCACCACGAGATCATCCTGGTCGCGCCAGCTGTTCGACCCCTTCTCCGGCAGGACGCCGATGACGGTGAAATTGATGCGATTCAGCTTGATCGACTGCCCAACCGGATTCTCGCCGCCGAACAGCTCACGCACCAGCGTCAACCCGACCAGTGCGACGCGCACGCGATTACGGTCTTCCGCCCCGGTGAAGAAACGCCCGATCGTCGGTTCGGCCGCGCGCATCCGCGCATACGCCACGCCGGCGCCGGTGACTTGCGTGTTCCAGTTCTTGTTGCCGTAGGTCGCGTGCACGCGCCCCCACACGGCCGGTCCGGCCTGGCGCACGTCGGGAACCCGCTCAATGATGGCCGCGACATCGTCGACCTCGAGTCGCGTGGTGGTACCCGCTTCCTGCGCGACACCGCCGACGCGAATCGCGCCGGTGCGCAGCACCAGCAGGTTCGAACCAAGCGACGACAGCTGGCGTTCGACGGCATCCTGCGCGCCGCGACCGAGCGCAAGCATGGCCACGACCGCGGCGACGCCGATAAGAACGCCAAGCACCGACAGCGCCGTGCGGACCTTGTTCGTCGCGAGCGCACGCAATCCGGAGCGCAGGTGTTGCAGCAGCTCGCGCAACCGCGAGCGGGCCTCGGGTGCCGCCGGCGCCACGCGGGCCGCGGCGGCGGAAACCGCGGAGCGGCCGCTATCCCGCTCGATTTTGCCGTCGCGCATCTCGATGCGCCGGTGCGCGTGGCGCGCGACGTCGTCCTCGTGCGTCACGATGACGACAATCATGCCCTGTTGATTCAAGTCTTCCAGAATCGCCAGAATCTCGCGCTGGCTCGCGCTGTCGAGATTGCCGGTCGGTTCGTCCGCCAGCAGAATCGCCGGCCGATTGATAAGCGCGCGAGCGATGGCCACACGCTGCTGTTGTCCGCCGGAGAGTTCGTTCGGATGATGCTCCTCGCGATCGGCCAGCCCCACTTGCGCCAGCAACGCGCGCGCGGCCTCCAGGTCGTGGCGGCCGCGCGAATACAGGAGCGGCAGGCAAACGTTCTCCGCCGCCGAGGCGCGCGCGAGCAAATGAAACTGCTGAAACACGAACCCGATTTCGCGCCGCCGGTACTGCGCCAGTTCGTTTTCGCTGGGTTGTCCGACTTCGCGGCCGTTCAGTTCGTACGACCCGCTGTCGGGAACGTCAAGCAATCCAATGACGTGCATCAAGGTCGACTTGCCCGATCCCGACGGCCCCGTGATCGCGACGAATTCGCCTTGCGCGATGGATAGCGTTATGCCACGAAGCGCATGCACGTCGGCGGCGCCCATGCGATAGGTCTTATGAACATCGCGCAGCTCGATCATGTCCGACCCTAGCGCCGCCGGCCCGGTATCAGCGGGCTCGAACCGGCCGACGAACTCGCGCCGAGCGACTGGGGCGCGAGAACGCGCTCGCCCTCGCTGACACCCGCCAGCACTTCGACGCGCCGACCGTCGCCGATACCGAGCGTGATGTCGCGTTCCATCGGCGGCGCATCCGGCGTCGCCGGCGCCATCGTGACCCGCGTGCGGCCCTCGCGCGTGCGGATCGCTTCCGCCGGCACGAGCACGACGTTGCGGCGCGAATCGATCGCGAAACTGACGTTCGCGGTCATGCCGCTGCGCATGAACGGCGGTACGCGCGCCGGCAACACGTCGACTTCGTATGTGATGACGTTGTTCACGGTTTTCGCTTCGAACGCGATGTGATTGACCACTCCCTCGATCAGCTGATCCGAATACGCATCGAGCGTGACGCGCGCGGGCTGGCGCAGCTTCACCTGCGCGATGTCGGTTTCGTCCACTTGCGCGCGCACGATCAAGCGGTCGGACATCACTAAGACGGCGTCCTGGCTTTGAAACGTCTGCCCCGGCTCGGCGTTTCGCGAGATGATGGTGCCGTCGATCGGTGCGATGATCGGCGTCGGGCGATACAACTCTTGCCAGCGCCGCAACTCCTCCGGCCCCTTGGCGCGCGCGGCATCGATTAGCGCGGCGCGCTCGGTCGAGCTCATCCACGCCAATATCTCGCCGCGGCGCACGAGCTTGCCCTCCTGCACGAGCACTTCTTCCACGCGGCCCGGAATCGGCGGTTTGATCTCAAGGCGATTCGCCGGCTGCACGACACCGGTCGCAAGCACGGTGATGTCGATGTCGCCGCGCGTGACCGGCAATACGCGGTAGGCAACGACCGATTTGCTCGACGCTTTCCACGAGGCGTACGCGATCGCCGCAGCGGCGGCGATCAGAACAGCGATCAAAATTTTCTTGTAACGCAACCACGCGATCACGGAATCACCCCCTTACCCTGCGCTGCCTCCCACGCGGCTTCGGCGTTGACCCGATCGCGCTGGGAGAGCAGCAGCGCCTTGCGGCGTTGGATCAGTTCATTTTCGATGCGGTCCCAGTCTTCGAAGCTGATGAGTCCGTTTTCGTAGCGCGCGCGGGCAATGGTCGCGCGTGCTTCCGCGGCCGCGACAAATTGACCGGCCACGCTCAACTGCTCGGCCGATTCGACATACGCGGCATGGCTTTGTTTAAGCCGCACCAACGCCTGCCCCTCGACGCTTTCGCGGTTCGCCTTAACCGACTCGAGCGCCGCCAGCGCACCGCGCTCGCCATAGTAGTCCCGGCCGCCGCTGTAGATTGGAATCGATATATTGGCGCTCAGGACGCGACTATCCTCGTTCGGAAACCAGGTGCTGCCGTCGCGCCCGATACTGCCGCTGACGCTGACGGACGGATAGAAACCCGCCCGGGCGAGTCGCACGTCGGCGGCCGCGGAGCGCTCGCGCGCAAACGCGTCGCGCCGCTCGGGTACCTCGCGCAAAAGCGCGTCGTAGTCCGGGACGCCGGAAGGAGCAGTCAGCAAGACCGCGCCTACCGCGCGCAGATCGGGGATGGTGTAGGCCGCCGCCTCTGAACGCGCCGCGGTGGCATCGTTCAGCGGAGCGGCGCGGCCGACGACCGTCGCGAGTTGCGCCTGCGCCGAGGCCAGCGCCTGTCGCGCTTGCAGCTGCTCGAAACGTCCCTGCGCGACCGACGCTCGCGACAACAGCAGCGAGCCTTTATTTTCCCGCCCGCCCTCGAAGCGCAGCTCGACCAGTCGCAGGTTCTCCTCGAGTCGCCGCAACGTACTCTCGGCAAGCACGACGTTGTCTTGCGCATACGCGAGGCCCGCGAACGCGGTTTTCAGATCGCGGCTCAACCGCGCCTTCTCGGTCGTAAGCGCCGCCTGCGCGATATCGACGTTGGCCGCCCCCTGCTCCACGCGCGCCTGGTCTTGGTAGCCGGCGAACAGATTCTGGGTAACGGTGACGCTCGTCGAGTAGTCGGTGGTGTTGGTGACCGTCGGCAGCGCGCTCGCGGAGCGGTCGACGTAGGTGACGTCGCCGGAAACTTGCGGCAGAAATCCGCTATACGCGCCGCGCGCGCGTTCCTCCGCGGCGGCGGCGCTGGCGCGCGCGTTGCGCAGTGCCGCGTTGTACCGCACCGCCAACGCCACGCTTTCCTCGAACGTGAGCGGCGCCGCCCGCGCCGCGAGTGAAATCGATGCAAGACCGACCAGCATCAATGTCGTTCTCGAAAAAAGAAATAAATTCCTCATTGACGTTCGCGACCGGCCGGATGTGGCGCGCGGGCGCGCCCGACTACAAGCATCGAGAACTTGCGCGGCTGCGAATCGGTGGACGCCGCGTCGACCGCGCCGCGGGATATCGAAAATCAACAACCTGCCGATGTGTACAGGTCGGGCTTCGGGTCGACATTGCGGCGCCAGCGACGTGCGGGTAGGATGAAACGATAGATCGATAATTCAGTCTATAGTTGCATTCTTCCAATAGCCAGCGCAGCCCGTTCATGACGCGGCGCCGCCATGTACGCAACCATCCTCGACAATTTGTCGGCCGTGCGCCCGGATCAGTGGAACCGCCTCGCGGGTGGGAACCCGTTTCTGCAACATGAATTTCTCACGGCATTAGAACGCACCGGCTGCGTCGGCGATGACACCGGCTGGCGACCGTGTCACGTGGTAGTGCACGCCGACGGCGCCGGTCGCGGTCCGTTGCTGGGCGCGGTGCCGCTTTACCTCAAGTATCACTCCTATGGCGAGTACGTTTTCGATTGGTCCTGGGCCGATGCCTACACGCGCAGCGGACGCGCCTACTACCCCAAGCTCGTCGCCGCCGTTCCGTTTACGCCGGCGACCGGACGCCGGCTGCTGATCGCCGACGGCGTTGCGGGCGCGCGCGTCGAGCGGCAACTACTCGAGGGCGCACGCGCGGCGGCCGACCGCTACGATGCATCGTCGCTGCACTGGCTGTTTCACTCGGCCGAGGAATCGCGGCCGCTCGCGGCCGACGGCGGGCTGGCGCGCGTCGGCTGCCAGTTTCACTGGACGAACCGCGGATATCGGGATTTCGACGATTTCCTCGCCACGTTCAAGTCGGACAAACGAAATAGCATTCGGCGCGAGCGGCGGCGCGTGCGTGAAGCGGACGTGCAATTCGAGGTCTTGCCGGGTGCGGCGATAACCGGCGCGCTGTGGGATGCGTTCAATCGGTTCTACCGGACGACCATCCACGCGCACGGCGGCATCCCGTACCTCACGCGCGCGTTCTTCCAGGCCTTGGGCGAAACAATGGCCGAGCGCGTGCTGCTGATCGTGGCGCGGCGACAGCGCGAGTACGTCGCGATGGCGCTGTGTTTGCGCGATGAGCAAGCGCTGTACGGCCGCTATTGGGGCGGGCGGCCCGATATCCGCGATCTTCACTTTGAAACCTGCTACTACACCCCGATCGAGTACTGCATCGCGCGCGGCATTGCGCGCTACGAAGCCGGCGCGCAAGGCGAACACAAGCTCGCGCGCGGATTTGCGCCGGTGCAAACGCATTCATCGCATTGGTTGCGCGATGTACGGCTGCGAGGCGCGGTCGCCGACTTTCTCCTGCGCGAACAGGGCCACGTCGGTCACTATATCGACGAGTTGAACGAACACTCGCCGTTTCGCCGCGCCGGCGCGCAATCCGACGGCCGCGGATAACGTCGTGTTTCCGGTAAATCGCCACGACAGCGAGTTTCACTTTCCACCGGCGGAGCACGCCTCGCGCGAGGGCTTGCTCGCGGTCGGCGGCGACCTGCAACCGGGGCGCTTGCTGGAAGCCTACCGCCGCGGCATCTTTCCCTGGTACAACGAGGGACAGCCGATCCTGTGGTGGAATCCGGATCCGCGCGCGGTTTTGTTTCCGGCCGAGATCAACGTTTCGCGCAGCCTGCGCAAGACGCTGCGCTCGGGAAAGTTTCAGGTGACGTTCGATCGGCGATTCGACGACGTGATCGGCGCGTGTGCCGGACCGCGCCGCCAGCATGCCGACCCCGGTACCTGGATTACCCGCGCCATGC
>DASWLD010000157.1:0-14107 GCA_036396275.1 Burkholderiales bacterium | reverse complement strand
TCGCCCGATCAAGGTGCGCGAGTGCGTTTACCGCGCCAACAGCGATCGACGCTTTCAGCAGGCTCAGGGCGTTAACAAGGAACGTCGGCGTCCGAGCGATCGCCGCCGCTTCGCGGGCATCAACCCGCTCGCACCGGCCTCGCCGGCGTAACAACATAGCGACGTTTCATGCAATCGCCGCGGAGACGCGCTTAGCGCGTTGCCGCGATTTGCCGGTATCCTCGGTCGATCGCTACTTCGGGCGCCGTATCAGCCGCCACAGGCGCTCCGATGTCACCGGCATGTCGACGTGGCGTACGCCAAACCGAGCAAGCGCGTCAACCACGGCATTAATGACCGCCGGTGGCGCGCCGATCGCGCCCGCTTCGCCGGCGCCCTTAATGCCCAGCGGATTGGTCGTACACGGGACTTCGTTGAGTTTGAACCGGATCGACGGCAGATCGGCCGCCCGTGGTATCGCGTAGTCCATAAAACTCGCCGACAGCAACTGGCCCGACTCGGGTTCGTAAATACAGCGTTCGAGTATGGCCTGGCCCAAGCCCTGCGCGATGCCGCCGTGCACCTGACCGGCGATCAGCAGCGGGTTGATCGCCTTCCCGAAGTCGTCAACCACGGTGTAGTCGATCACCTCGAGAACGCCGGTGTCGGAATCGATCTCGACCTCGCAGACATGCGTACCGTTCGGAAACGTGGCCGTGGTCGGCGTAAACATATCGCTTTCATCGAAGCTCACGCCGCCGTCGAAGGGCGCGGCGGCGCGGGCGACGTCTTGAAAACCGAGCGTTCGATCGGTGCCGACGATACGGAAAGTGCCATCCTTGAACTCGACGTCGACCGCCGCGCTTTCGAACAACTCCGCCGCTTTCTGTTTCGCCTTCTCCAATACCTTGAACGCCGCGCCGGACACGGCGGCGCCGCCGACCGGCACCGAGCGCGAACCCATGGTACCGCCGCCCGTGGCGATGCGATCGGTATCGCCCTGCACGATGGTCACGTCCTCGAACGCAACCCCGAGGCGCTGGAAAATAATTTGGCGGAACGAGGTTTCGTGCCCCTGTCCGTTCGACTGCGTGCCGATATAGAGCGTCACGCGACCATTGCCCGCGACTTCGAGCCGTGCTTCTTCCCCGGGTGTGCCGGCGCAACGCTCGATGTAGCTCGCGAGTCCGATGCCGCGCAGCTTGCCGCGCGCGCTTGCCGCTTCACGGCGCGCCGCGAATTCTTCCCAGCGCGCGAGCCGTACGGCGTCGTCTAAGTTGCGCGCGAAGTCGCCGGAATCGTAGATGGAACCGAGGGCCGTGGCGTAGGGCATCGACGCCGGTGGAATAAAATTGCGCCGGCGAATCTCGATCGGCGACAAACCGAGATCGCGCGCGGCAACGTCGACCAATCGCTCGATCGCGTAGATCGCCTCCGGCCGACCGGCGCCGCGGTAGGCATCCACCGGGTTGGTGTTGGTGAATACTCCGCGCACCCGAACATGCGCGGCCGGGATCGTATAACAGCCGACCAACATCGGCACGCCGGCGGCGGTCGCCACGAACGGCGAGAAGTTCGAGAGATACGCGCCGAGATTCGCGACCGTATCGACTTTCAAGCCAAGAAACCGTGCGTCCTGGTCGAGCGCGAGCGCAAGGTGCGTGACATGATCGCGCCCATGATCGTCGCTCACGAACGATTCGTTCCGGTCCGCGATCCACTTCACCGGTCGTTTGAGTTTGCGCGCCGCATACAGCGTAGCCACGTACTCGGGATAGAGAAAGATCTTCATGCCGAAGCCGCCGCCGACGTCGTGGCACAGCACGCGTATATCCTTCTCCGGAACGTTGAATATCTGGTTGGCCAATATGCGCCGCAGCAGATGCACGCCCTGACACGAAACGTGCAGCTCCATGCGACCTGTCTCGGGCTCTACCGCGCCGATAGCGCCGCGCGGCTCCATCGAATTCGGCACGACGCGGTTGTTAACCAGATCGAGCTTGATCACGCGCGCCGCACGCGCAAACGCCTCGGCGGTCGCGTTGGCGTCGCCCAACTCCCACTCGAAGCTGCGATTATTCGGCGCTTCGTCCCAAACCTGCACCGCATCGGGGTTCATCGCACCCGCCGTGTCGACCACGGCCGGCAGCGAATCGTAGTCCACCATCACCTGCTCGGCGGCGTCCTGCGCTTGCACGCGCGTTTCGGCGATAACCACGGCGACGGCATCACCGACGTGGCGCACGCGCCCTTCGGCCAGCGCCGGGCGCGGCGGCGCAATATAGGGCGAACCGTCGCTCTGCGTGGTGAGGGCATTGCACGGAATATGGCCGACGCCGTCGGCCGCCAGATCGCGCGCGGTGTAAACGGCGAGCACGCCGGGTGACGCGCGCGCCGCACCCATATCGATCGCTTTAATCGACGCGTGCGCGTGCGGCGAACGCACGAATACCGCCCACGCCTGGCCGTGCAGATTCACGTCGTCGAGATATCGACCGCGGCCCGTCAGCAAACGCTGATCTTCGACGCGCGCGGCCGATTGGCCTATTCCGAACTTCTGCATGCCGTATCCTCGATGTACCGCAAACGGAACCGAATCGCCGATTGTTTCATCCGACTACCTAACGTCAAGGGCAAACGCAATCGATGCGCTTTCGTCCTTTCAATACGAGACTCGAGGAGAAGAATCCTATTGGAAAATCGTGCGCTCGACCGTCCAGTACAAACCCGTCGCGGCGATCGCGAGAGAACACGGCACCACGATGCGACCGTGGTACCACGCACGATTCCGGCGCCAAGCGCCGACAACCAGAAAGGCCGCCGAGATGACCGCGAGTTGGCCGAACTCGACGCCGACGTTGAAGGTGATGAGGCCCGTCAGAAATTCGGAGCGCGGCAGACCCACTTCCTGCAACACGCCGGCAAACCCCATGCCGTGCAGAAGACCGAAGAAGAACACAACCACCGGTCGCCAGGCGTGCAGCTTCGAGGTGAAGAGGTTTTCCACCGCCACGTAAACGATCGAAACGGCGATCAACGGTTCGACGATTTTGGGCGATAGCGACACCACGCCGTAGATCGTCAGTCCGAGCGTGATCGAGTGCGCAACCGTGAAAGACGTTACTTGAACCAAGAGGGGCTTTAGCCGCGCGCTCAACAGAAACAGCCCGAGCACGAACAAAATATGATCGAGACCCTTCGGCACGATGTGCGTAAATCCGAGCGTCAGGTACTGCCACGCCACCTCCAAGCGCGTCTTCGCGACAATCGCGCCGTGCAGCGGATAGGCGTCGCTGACTTCGCCCTCCTTGAGCAACACCGCGTGCAGCTGGCTGTCTTCCGGCCGTTTAAATCGCAGCGCGCTCGCGCCGAATTCGGCGGCGTACGACCAGCGGAACGTTTCGCTGCCGGCGGGCACCTCGCCCTCCAGGCGCAGGTGACTCAGCCGCGACAGCGCAAGATCACCGACCGCCGGAATATCCGCGGACGCAAACCGCGGCGTTGCCGGCCGGCCGTCAAAGTCCAGGCGGATTCCCTTCAACAATTCCGGCGCAAACGCCTCGACGCGCGGGCGCAGCTGCTCCGGTGGGAGCGCACGCAGTTCGCTGTATCGATTGGCGTTCGGCGACTCGTTGGTGTCGCGGTGCTTCGGGCTGACGCCCGCGAGCATCGCTTCGACATTCACGCCGAGATCGATCGAGTAGCGCCCACTATCGTCGAACACGACGTTAACCACCGCCGGGCGAATTTCGTGCGCCGAGACCGACGGAGCGCAAAGCAGCGAGACGCTCGCGGCCGCAAGCACGAGCAGGGCGCACGCTATGTTATTCTTACGCCACCTCGGCACAAACGCGAACGTCATCTTGGAAACTCCCAAAGTGCTGTTGCGGAGGAAGTGTATCGGAAAAAACGCCGTTTCGTGCGTCGCGTTCACGCTGCTCGTACTGCTGGCGCGCACCGCGCACGCGCACGCGTTTTGGATCGAACCGGAGAACTTTCGCCCGACGGCCGGCGCGAAGGTACCGCTGCACCTGCGCGTCGGCGTCGATTTCAAGGGCGAGCCGGTGGTGTACTCGCCGGAACTGTTCGAGCGCTATCTCTACACCGGTCCCGGCGGCGAACACAACGTTGCCGGAACGCTTGGCGATGATCCCGCCGGCTACTTGAGCGCAACGAGCGCCGGCTACTATACGATCGGTTACTACAGCAGGAAGTTCGACCTGACCTTCGAGAATTTCGAAAAGTTCGAGGAATACCTGAAACTCGAGGGGCTCGAGCGAAACCTCGCCCTCGCGCAACGGCGCTTCAAGATACGCAAGGGGATCCTGGAGCTGTACACACGCTGTGCCAAATCCCTGGTGAAAGTCGGGGACCCGGCGGGACCGATCGATCGCGCGCTTGGATTCCCGATCGAGCTGATTGCCGAAACCGATCCTTACGCTGGGAACAAGAAGATTCACGTGCGTCTTCTCTATCACGGCAAACCTCTCGAAGACGCGTTGGTCATCGCGCTCAGCAGGAAGGACCCCCTCACGACGCAGCGAATACGCACCGACAAAGAGGGTCGCGCGACGATCGAGCTCAATCAACCGGGTGTCTGGCTTCTGAACGCCGTGCATATGATTCCGACCGGCATCCTGTCGCAGGCGGATTGGGAAAGTTACTGGGCGTCCCTCACCTTCGAACGACCGTAGATCGACGCGTTTCACGCGCGCAGTCACGTTGCAGTGTCCGTCGACAGAAAACGGGGCAGCCGTTAGACCGCCCCTCATCTACAGCAAGCGTACTAAGACCACCGGTTACAGATCGAACGTCTCCGCGTCATCCGGGC
The DNA here is from genome assembly GCA_036396275.1 of Burkholderiales bacterium. Classification (GTDB taxonomy): domain Bacteria; phylum Pseudomonadota; class Gammaproteobacteria; order Acidiferrobacterales; family Sulfurifustaceae; genus JACQFZ01. The sequence continues at coordinate 9,297 of DASWLD010000157.1, read as the reverse complement.
CGGTAACGGTTGCCAAAGACTCCACCGGCCAGGCAGCGCAATGCTCTTGCGTGGGACACTCCTCACTCGTTGCCTCGTTGATCATCTTGGTCGCGAGAGCGACGACGTCGCGCAGCGCGTAATCGTCGCGCAGCAGTTCCTCGAAGCGCCGGCGCGCCCGGCCGGTGAGCGTGCCCAGCACGTACTCGCCCGCCAGCATGTCGCGCAATTTCGGATTGCGATAGTTCACGACTCTAAACACCCCTTCAAACGCTGCAGACCCCTGCGGATCCAGCTCTTGACCGTACCCAACGGCTGCTTCAGGCGTTGCGCGAGCTCCGCGTGCGCCATACCGTGAAAAAAAGCCAAGGTCATCACCTGCCGCTGGCTGCTTTCGAGCTGTTCGAGACAGCGCATCAGCGCATTGGCCTCGGCACGCTGCATCGTGATTTCCAGCGGCCCCGGCGTATCGCCTTCCCAGACGTCCTGATTGTCGACGCCGGATTCGATATTCGGCCGGCGCAGCAGATCGAGCGCGCGGTTGCGCACGATGCTCGCCATCCGGGCCATCGCACTGCCCTTGTCCGGACGGTAGTCGGCCGCGCGATGCCAGATACGCACATAGGCGTCCTGCATCACTTCTTCCGCGCGGCTGTCCCTCAATAGGTGCATCGCGACGCCGTACAACTTCCCCGATGTTTCCTGGTACAGCCGGGCGAACGCGCCTTGATCGCCCAATGCGCAACGGGCTAACAACGCGGATGGAAGATCGCTCGATGGTGGGTTCGTGGTAATGGTCCGTGTCTCCGGGCCTTGCTGTTGCTCCTGAATCGACACATGGTAGTCGTCGACATCCGGCCTCGCAATTGACCGACTTCCACTATTCGTTTGCATCGAAAACAATTCGACTTTAACTCGCCGCCGTCCTCGCGAACGCCCTTGGCTACCGCGCGTGTCGCGCGCGCGGTCGACCGCGCAAGATCGTGCCCGCGGCACCCTGGTCATGGGACATGATCCGACGCCTATAACCCTTTCCTGCAATTACGTACGTACCGGGGGCGAACATGGATGCGACGAACGCGGGCCGGCTTTCTTGACGCCACTATTCGCGCCGCGGCCGCCCCCGCGCGGCGCCCGAATTCCGAATGATTCGCACCAGGGCGCGCAATCCGTCGGTAAGGGCCGCCGGGCCGGGCTGGAGGATCGTCGCCGACTTGATTTCGAATAGGCGATTGTCGGCCACGGCGGGAATCGCGCTCCAGCCCGGCCGTGCCCGGACTTTTTCGGGCCGGAATTTCTTGCCGCACCACGAACCGATAATGATATCCGGCGCACGCTCCACCACGGCCGCGGAATCGGCGACGACGCGGCCGCCGGCCGAGCGAGCCCGCGCCAGGTCCGCGAAGCAGTCGTCGCCACCGGCGATTGCGATCAGTTCCGACACCCAGCCGATGCCGCAGATCATCGGCTCGTCCCACTCCTCGAAGTACACCCGCGGTCGCCGTACAAGGCCTGCACTGCTTTCGCGTACGCGCGCGATGTTGTTCGAAAGCCGCGCGATCAAACGCTCGGCGCCTTCGTGAGCACCGACCAGCGCGCCGAGGGTGTGCACCATTTGCAGAATGCCGGCGACATCGCGCTGATTGAACACATGCACTTCCATTCCCGCCTGCACCAACGCACGCACGATGTCGGCTTGCAAATCGGAAAACGCGAGCACCAGGTCCGGCGCAAGCGACAAGATCTTGTCGATTCGCGCACTGGTGAAGGCAGCGACCTTCGGCTTTTCGCGGCGAGCGCGGGACGGGCGCGTCGTAAATCCGGATATACCGACGATGCGATGCTCTTCGCCGAGTAGATAGAGCGTCTCCGCGGTTTCGGGAGTCAGGCAAACGATCCGAACCGGAAAGGCGTCGCCGCTTTTGTGCATACGCCCAACGATGCCAGGTTTCGCGCTGGAAGCCCACGGGCCCCGTTTGCCCCCGGAGCGGATAGAATACGGGACGGTCAACGAAAACGCCGAATCGGTGTCGCGACAAAGGAAAATAGCCAAGAAGAAAACGCCGCGCGCCGGAAATCGCGCGAGCGATATCGGCCGAAAGCGCTGCGCCTGGGCTGGCGACGATCCGGCGTACATCCGCTATCACGACGAAGAATGGGGCGTACCGGTTCACGATGATCGTACGCTCTTCGAGTTTCTCATCCTCGAAGGCGCGCAAGCTGGATTGAGTTGGATCACCATCTTGCGCAAGCGCGACGCCTATCGCGCGGCGTTCGACAACTTCGACCCAAAGCGCGTGGCACGCTACGACCGCCGCCGAATCGCGCGGCTGCTGCGCGATCCCGGCATCGTGCGCAATCGACTCAAGATCGAATCGACCGTCACCAATGCCCGCGCCTTTATCGAAGTGCAGCGCGAGTTCGGTCGCTTCGGGGATTACCTGTGGCGCTTCGTCGGCGGACGACCGAAAGTCAATCGTTGGCGCTCGCTCAAGCAGGTGCCGTCGCGCACCCGCGAATCCGACGCATTGAGCGACGATCTGCGCCGGCGCGGCTTTCGCTTCGTCGGTTCCACCATCTGCTATGCCTACATGCAAGCGGTCGGACTGGTGAACGATCACACCGCGAGCTGCTTTCTCCACCCTCGACCGCGATCGCGCGGACGGCGCTGACGCCCGCGGCGCGTGGGTCGCTTAATCCACGTCGCTTCGATATGCTTGCCTCACGACCCGTAAGCGGAAGTACCCATGATAGCGATCGAAGAAGTCAAGGACGCGCTGGAAGTCGGCATCTACGGCGAGCTGACGCTCGCCGACTACCGGCAACTTGAGCAGGCCGTCACCAACGAGTTGCGCGCCGCACCGAAGGTGAAGATGCTGCTCGACGTGCGCGGTATGACCGGCTTCACGCTCGACGTCGCCTGGGAGGAGATTAAATTCTCGCGCGCGCACGCGCACGACTTTCGGCGCATCGCGGTGGTAACGCCGGAACAGTGGGGAACGTGGCTGTCGTGGATCAGCGCGGCATTCACCGACGCCGAGGTCGCATTGTTCGACCATCCCGACGCGGCCGAAACGTGGCTGCAGCGCAAGCCGGACGAACCGACAACCTAGCCGCTTAAAAGTAGAAACCGATTCCGAGAAAGAAACCGCTGCCGGACATATCGACTTTTTGGCCGGTGTTGTCTTCGGTATCCGCTTTGAGACGCTTGTACTCCGCGCGCAGCGCAAATTGATCGCGCCGCCACTGCACGCCGCCCATAACCTGCAATGCGATGCCCGACGTGCTGCCGGTAACCGGGCCCGCGAAATCAACAACCGCCGATCCCAAACCCGCGCCGACGTAAGGTTGCCAGTCACTCGCGGGCAGAAAGTAGCGCTTGGCGTTTACCAGAAACGCGAGCGTATCCGTCGAACCGTCATTGGGAGGCGGCGGTGTTACGCTCGTGTCGACATGCTTATTCGAGAACTTGACGACTTCGACCCCGACGGAGATATCGGGTCGCACCAACCACTCGCCTTCTAGTCCGAACACGGAAGAAGACGATGTATCAAATTGCAGTGTCGACGTGCCGCTTACTAAATTAAGCGTCTGCGATTGGGTGTCGATCTTGAACGAACCCGGCTTAATCATCAGCGCGAAACGGTCCGGGCCTTGGCGCCGCGCCGGCGGCGGTGGCGTCGCCGCCTTGGGCGCTCGGGTCGCCGGCGCCGGTGCGGCCGGCGGCACGACGCGGGCGGCAGCGCCCTGCTCAACCAGTCGCGACCGATGGACTTCGGTTCGCCCGATGGGGAACGACACCTGGCGCAGCGCCGGCACGCCGGACGGCAACCGCGACACTTCCACGTAGTAAACGCGCCCGCCCTGCACCGTAAACGCCAACGCGCTCGTCGTTCCCCGTGCGGTGATTTCGATACGTCCGGGTTTCACCTTCCACAGCGCGAACGTGCGCGAATCGAGCCGCACGGTGTCGCGGCCGTTCAGCGTTACCGTGAGCGCGACATTCGAGCGATCCTCGCGCCGATAGACGTAAACGAATGCTTGATCCTTTGGCGGCGCGGCGGATTTCGCCAGCCGGTCGGCGTCGCGGCCGGCGAGCGGTACGGCGGCAAGCGCCGGCGCCGTCAGCAGGATCGAACACAACGCCGCCAACAGCCGCGACGGGACAAGGGTGCGAGCGGATGTCATTTCGTTCTTTTCCTCCAATCAGCGAGCCGGCGGCGTTCCTTCTCCCTTTGGCCGATCACGCACACAACGTGCACGAGCCGCAATCTCACCGGACAATGTAGTCAATCCGGCCAACGACACAACCGCGAGTAGACGTCGGCCGCCGTTTCGTCCGCCGAACGTAGGGTCCGGGCGTATAATCGCGCCGTTATGATCGCCTGGGATCGAACCGATACCGTACTGCTGGACATGGACGGCACGTTGCTCGATTTGCGCTTCGACAACCATTTCTGGCACGAGCACGTGCCGCGGCGCTACGCCGAGCGCCACGGCCTGCCGGCCGCTGTCGCGCGGGAGGAACTGATCGCGCGTTACCGAAAAGTGGAAGGCACGCTCGATTGGTACTGCGTCGATTATTGGAGCCGCGAACTTGGGTTGGACATCGCACAGCTGAAACAAGAAGTCGATCATCTCATCGCGCTGCATGCCCACGTGCCGGATTTCCTGCAAGCGCTGCGCGCTCGCGGGAAGCGCTTGTGGCTCGCGACCAATGCGCACCGAAAAGCGCTGACATTGAAACTCGCGCGCACCGGTCTGGACGCGCACTTCGACACCGTCGTTTGCGCCCACGATCTGGGCGAACCGAAGGAAAGCCCCGCCTTTTGGCAAGCGCTGCAACGCACCCATCCCTTCGAACCGCAAGCGAGCGCGTTGATCGACGACAGCCTTGCGGTGCTGCGCGCCGCACGACGCCACGGCGTCGCTCAACTGGTCGCCATCACGCGACCCGATTCAACGCGTCCGGAACAATTCGTGGAGGACTTCCCGGCGGTGGCGGATCTGCGCGCGTTGATGCCGCACTAACGCGGGCTGCGATCACGCGTTCGTCGCGTACTTGCCGGACGGGTTGCGGCGATCCCAGTTCTTGAAGCGCTTGCGGCAGTAGCGCAGCAGCGATTCGTAATCCGGGAAGAATAAGTCGAAATCCTTCGCGCCGGCGGGGCCGTCGAATTCGCAGTCGTCGTTGCTGTGATCGCGGCACACCTGCGGCCGGGTCGCGTAGATACCGCAGCGCCCGTCCGGCTGCAAATGCCGGCAGCGATTGTTCACCAATAAGAACCAGCCGTCGCTGTCCTTGTAGACCTGCGTATTGAAATGCGAGATCTGCCACAGCAACTCGTCGAACGCGTCGATCGAGCGTGGGGCGTCGATCTGCTGGGTGAAATACGTGCAGCAGGTCGAACCGCGACAAAAGCTGCATTTGTTCTCCGGTGTCAGTTTTACCTGGTCGCCGGGTGCGATCGGTATCGCGGTGGTCACGGTTTGCGTTGTTGGTTAGGGAAGACGCGTCATTATAGAGGTGCATCGCACGCCTGACGAGGCGGCGGGACCGCGCCACACAAGCAGCAGTTCGTAGAATACAATACACTCATGAAAGCTACTGGAGTCCACGCATGCGGCTGAGCGCGCACACGTTCAGCGCGTGGGAGCACAAGTCCATCACGCTGCTCGGCATGTCGGGCGTCGGCAAGACGCGCCTGGCGCATTTGCTGCGCGGCCACAACTGGTTTCACTATTCGGGCGACTATCGCATCGGCACGCGCTACCTGGACGAACCGATCCTCGACGATATCAAGGCCAAGGCGATGCAGGTCCCGGCGCTGCGCGATTTGCTGCGCTCGGACTCGATTTATATAAGCAACAACATCACGGTCGATAACCTGAACCCGGTGTCGAGCTTTCTCGGAAAACTCGGTAATCCTGAGCGCGGCGGGATCGGACTCAAGGAGTTCAAGCGCCGCCAAGCGCTGCACCGCCAAGCCGAAATCGCGGCCATGAAGGACATTCCGGATTTCGTGCGAAAGGCGCGCGAAATTTACGGTTACCGGCATTTCGTCAACGACGCCGGCGGCAGCATCTGCGAGCTCGACGACGCCGACGTATTGCCGATTCTCGCCGAGCACACGCTGATTCTTTATATAAAGGCGACGCATGACGATGAACAGGCGCTGATACGCCGGGCCGAGAAAAACCCCAAACCCCTGTACTATCGCGAGACGTTTCTCGATCAGCAGCTCGAGATCTATCTGCGCGAGCAGGGGCTTGCCTACGTGGCGCAGATCGATCCCGATAGCTTCGTGCGCTGGATGTTTCCGCGGTTGTTCTACGCGCGCATCCCGCGCTATGAAGCGATGGCGAAGGAATTTGGATATGTCGTCACGACCGCGGACCTCGCGCGCGTTTCCGACGAGGCCGGCTTCTTGCGGCTGGTCGAGCGCACGCTCGACCGGCGTTAGGCTGCCCGCACCATGCCGTTAGTCGCCAGTTCCGATTTGCCGACGTTCGAGGCGCTGCGCCGCGGCGGTGAAACCGTCGTGCCGCGAGACGTCGCGCTTAAGCAGGATATTCGCGAGCTGCACATCGGGTTGCTGAACATGATGCCGGATTCGGCGATCGCGGCCACCGAGCGGCAGTTTTTCCGCCTCATCGGACAGGCGAACCAGATCGCGCAGTTCTATATCCACCCTTTCAGCTTTAGGGAATTGAACCGCGGCGCCGAGGCGGCCGCGCACGTGGCCAAGTATTACGAAAGCTTCGATGCGATTAGGGAACAGGGATTGGATGCGTTGATCATTACCGGCGCCAAGCCGCCGCGCGACGATTTATCGGACGAGCCGTTCTGGAAGCCGTTGATCAAGGTGATCGATTGGGCGCACGCGAACGTCACCTCGACGCTGTGCTCCTGCCTCGCCAGCCACGCGGTATTGCAGTTCCGCTACGGTCAAAAACGCAGGCCGCTCGGGTTCAAGCGCTGGGGCGTCTATTCCCACCGGGTCGTGGATCGCCGCCACCCGCTGGTAGGCGACGTCAACACGCGTTTCGACGTACCGCATTCGCGCTTCTTCGATATCTCGCGCGCGCAGTTCGAGCAGGCGAACCTGCCGATCCTGGTGGAAAGCGACGTCGCCGGCGTGCACCTCGCCGTCAGCCCGGATGGCTTTCGCATCGTCTTCAACCAGGGCCACCCGGAGTACGATACCGTCAGTTTACTGAAGGAATACAAGCGCGAAGTCGTGCGCTACGAGCAGGACGAGCGCGACGACTACCCGCCGCCGGTGGAAAACTATTTTCCGCTCGACGCGCGCGCGATTCTGGAAGAACACCAATATCGCGTCATCGCCGCGAAGAGTTCCGGCGAGCCCATCCCGGAGATCCCGGAATCGTTGATCGCGCCGACCCTCGATAACACCTGGCACGACACCGCCGAAGCCGTCATCAACAATTGGATCGGTAAGGTGTACCAGCTGACGAATATCGACCGTAAATCGCCCTTCACCCCGGGTATCGATCCCAACGATCCGTTGCAGCTGCGGATCGCGCAAGATTGATCACCGCAAGACGACCCGCGGAACCGAAAGCTTAACCGCGCGCAATTTTGGAAACGAACTGCGCGAAGCGATCGATATCGACGTTTCCACCGCTCACCAATACGCCGATTTTCCTTCCTTGCAGTGGCAGCGAGGCGCCACCGCGTAGCACCGCCGCCGCGCCTAACGCGCCGGTGGGTTCGACCACGATCTTCATTCGCTCCGCCAGATAGCGCATCGTTTCGATCAGATCGCGGTCGCCGACCGTCAGGATGTCGCTCACATGATCGCGCATGATCGCGAATGTGATCCGCCCTACGTGGGTCGTGCGCGCGCCGTCGGCGATGGTGTCCGGAACGGGAATAGTCACGATGCGGCCGAGCCGCAGGGACTGTTGACCGTCGTTGCCGTTATCGGGTTCGACCCCGACAACCTTGCAGCGCCGCGATAGCGCTTGCGAAGCCAGCGCGGAACCCGCCAGAAGTCCCCCGCCGCCGAGCGGTACCAACAAATAGTCCAGTTCGCCGATTTCCTCAAACAGCTCCATCGCCGCGGTGCCCTGACCCGCGACGATGTCGGGATGGTCGTACGGTGGAATCAAGACAAGACTGCGTTCGAGCGCCACTCGGCGCGCCAGCGCCTCGCGGTCCTCTTTGGTTCGCTCATAGAAAACGATGTGGCCGCCGTAGTCGCGCGTTGCCGCAATCTTGTTGGCCGGCGCATCGTTCGGCATCACGATCGTCGCCGCGACGCCGTGCAGTCGCGCGGCCAGCGCGAGCGCCTGACCGTGGTTGCCCGACGAAAACGTAATGACGCCCGCGAGTTTTTGCCGCTCCGCGGCCGAAGCGGTGGCGTTGAAGGCGCCACGGAACTTGAACGCGCCGGCGCGCTGGAAGTTCTCACACTTGAAGAAAACTCGCGCGCCGACGCGTTGATCGACCGATGCCGACGTCAGTACCGGCGTTCGATGGGCCACCTGCTTCAATCGCGCCGCGGCCGCGCGTACGTCATCGAAAGTTACTCGAACCGGTGCACCGGTCTCGGGACTTACGCTCACGGCGCCAGATACCGGCTTCGCCACGCGCCAGCCGCGTCGCGCTCGAAACGAACGCGATGGTGCAGCCGATCGTCTCGGTGCTGCCAGAATTCAATCGCGTTGGGAACTACACGGTAGCCGCCCCAGTGCGGCGGTCGCGGAACAACGCGGTCGCGGTACTGCGCCTGCAGTTCGCGCAGCCGTTCCTCGAGTTCGGCGTACCCCGAAATCGTTCGGCTCTGGTTCGATGCCCAGGCGCCGAGCTGGCTGCCGCGCGGGCGCTTGGCGAAATACGCCTGCGACTCGGCGTCGTTCGTCTTCTCGACGCGGCCGTCGATACGCACTTGAAGCCCAAGCGGATCCCACCACAGCACCAGCGCCACGTTCGGATTCACGGCCATCGCGCGCGCTTTGTCGCTTTCATAATTCGTGTGGAACACGAACCCGCGCTCGTCGAACGAACTGAGCAGGACCATGCGCGCGGTCGGACGGCCATCGGCACCGACGGTCGAAAGCGTCATCGCGTGCGGCTTATCGATGCCGCATTTTGAGGCTCTGGCGAACCATTCGGCAAATTGTGTGATCGGATTCGTGCTCACCGCCACTGCTCAAACAACGTTCAAGATCTTGAAAACGGATTTTCACCGCAAAGGCGCAAAGGACGCAAAGGACGCAAAGAAAGATTCATCCTTTTCAAGAAAACAACCTTTGCGCTCTTTGCGTCTTTGCGGTGAATCAAAAATAGAA
>DASWLD010000156.1:0-4412 GCA_036396275.1 Burkholderiales bacterium | reverse complement strand
TGTCGAATTTCTTCGCGAGATTTTTCCGGGGCGTCTTTGGATCGCGGCTGAATCGCTGCTGAACGGACAGGACCGCGAGCGGTTGGAGCAGTTGCAAGCGTTGAGCGTTCGTTTCGGCGTTCCACTAGTTGCCGCCGGCGGGGTGCAGATGCACCACCGCAGCCGCAAGCGGCTGCACGACGTGCTGACGGCGATTCGCCTCGGCACCACGGTCGCGGAAGCGGGCTTTGCGCTCGCGCCGAACGGCGAGCGCTGCCCGCGTTCGCGCACGACACTCGCGCGGCTCTATCCGCCGGAACTGCTCGCGGAAACCGCGCGTATCGCCGAGCGCTGCACGTTTTCGCTCGACGAGCTGCGCTACGAATATCCCGACGAGATCGTGCCGCCCGAGGAAACGCCGGTCAGCTATTTGCGCAAGCTGACGGAGGAGGGCATGCGCCGCCGCTGGCCGGATAGAGAACCGCCGGTGAAAGTGCGCGATCTCGTCGAGCGCGAGCTTAGGCTCATCGCCGAACTCAGCTACGAGCCGTACTTTCTCACGGTATACGACGCCGTGCGCTACGCGCGCGAACGCAACATTTATTGTCAGGGGCGCGGCAGCGCGGCGAACTCGGCCGTGTGTTTTTGTCTCGGCATCACCGAGGTCGATCCGGACCGGATTCATACGCTGTTCGAGCGCTTCATCTCGAAGGAGCGCAACGAGCCGCCCGACATCGACGTCGACTTCGAGCACGAGCGGCGCGAGGAGGTGATTCAGTATATCTACGCCAAGTACGGTCGCCATCGCGCCGCACTCGCGGCAACAGTGATTACGTATCGCACGAGGAGCGCCGTGCGCGACGTTGGCAAGGCGCTCGGCTTTTCGCTCGAACAGGTCGACCGGCTGGCAAAGAATTTTCAGTGGTGGGATCCCCCTCTCCCTCAATCCCTCCCCCTCCAGGGGGGAGGGAAGCGAGCAGAAGCACACCAATCTCACCAGCCGCATCAGCGAGTGGACCCTGCTGTACATGGGCATGTGGATGTCGCAGGCGCGGGAGCGGTCCCCTCTCCCCTTGTGGGAGAGGGGAAGGGGAGAGGGGGGCAAGCCGCACATTCTGTATTCTCACAGCGCCTGCGCGAAGCCGGCTTCGATCCGGAAAACCCGCGGCTGAAACGGCTGGTCGAGCTGGTCGGGACGCTGCGCGGTTTCCCGCGGCATCTGTCGCAGCACGTCGGCGGTTTCGTGATCGCGCGCGATTCGCTCGCGCGGCTCGTGCCGATCGAGAACGCCGCGATGCCGGATCGCACCGTCATCCAATGGGACAAGGACGATATCGACGCGCTCGGGCTGTTGAAAGTCGATTGCCTCGGTCTCGGGATGCTGACGGTGCTGCACAAGGCGTTCGACCTGATCGAAAAACACCGTGGCCGCAAGCTCACACCGGCGGAGGTACCGGCGGAAGATCCGAAGGTGTACGACATGATCGGCCATGCCGACACCGTCGGTGTGTTCCAGATCGAGTCGCGCGCGCAGATGTCGATGCTGCCGCGCCTGAAGCCGAAATGTTTTTACGACCTCGTCATCGAAATCGCGATCGTCCGCCCCGGGCCGATTCAGGGAAACATGGTGCATCCGTATCTGCGCCGGCGCCAGGGCCTGGAGCCGATAAGCTATCCGTCGGAGGAAGTGAAAGCCGTGCTCGGGCGCACACTCGGCGTGCCGATATTCCAGGAACAGGTGATCAAGCTCGCGATGGTCGCGGCCGGTTTCAGCGGCGGCGAAGCCGACGGCCTGCGCCGTGCGATGGCGGCGTGGAAGCGGCGCGGCGGGTTGGAGCCGTACGAACGCCGACTGATCGACGGCATGCGCGCGAACGGCTACGCCGAAAAATTCGCGCGCCGGATTTTCGAGCAGATCAAGGGCTTCGGCGAGTATGGTTTCCCGGAGTCTCACAGCGCCAGTTTCGCGTTGATCGCCTACGTGTCTGCCTGGCTCAAGCGTTACGAGCCGGCGATTTTTCTCGCGGCGATACTGAACAGCCAGCCGATGGGTTTTTACCAGCCGTCGCAACTGGTACAAGACGCGCGCCGCCACGGCGTGGACGTGCGGCCGGTGGATGTTTGCGCGAGCGATTGGGATTGCACGATCGAGTCGATCATCCCCTCCCCCGTTTACGGGGCAGGGTCGGGGAGGGGGCGCTCGGCGGCTATGCCCCCATCCTGTCCTTCCCCCGCAAGCGGGGGAAGGGAAGATTTTGTCACACTGGCGGTGCGGTTAGGGCTGCGCCACGTGAAAGGGTTGAGCCGCGCCGGCGCCGAGCGTTTGGTCACGGCGCGATCGAACGCGCCGTTCGAAGACGTCGCCGACATGGTGCGCCGCGCCGCGCTCGATCGGCGCGACCGTGCGGCGCTGGCGGCAAGCGGCGCGTTGAAAAGCTTGGCCGGCAATCGCCACCGCGCGCGCTGGGCGGTCGCGGGCATCGAGCCGGAGCGGCCGCTGCTCGCGGGCACGTCCATCCCCGAAGCGATCCCGCTGTTGCGCGCGCCGAGCGAAGTCGAAGACATTGTCGCCGACTACGCGCACGTCGGGCTTACGCTCGGACGCCATCCGCTGACGCTGTTGCGCCGGCGTTTGGCGGCGCAGCGTTCGCTTTCCGCCAAGGAAATCGGCGCGCTGCCGCACGGGCGGCTCGCGCGCACGACCGGCATCGTCGTTTGCCGCCAGCATCCGAGTTCGGCAAACGGCGTGATTTTTCTCACGCTCGAAGACGAAACCGGGAATACCAACGTCATCGTCTGGTCGAACTTGGTGGAGCGTTATCGACGCGCGTTGATACAGGCGAACTTGCTGACGGTCGACGGCGAGGTGCAGCGCGAAGGCGAGGTGTTGCACATCGTCGCGCAGCGGTTGGAGGATTGCTCGTTTTTACTCGGCGAGCTCGAAACCCGATCGAGGGACTTCCATTGATGCCGAGCGCAAGGGTTTCGACGGCAAGGCCGTCGTCTATACCGCCAAAATACGATATATGGGAGACTCTGATTGATATGACTATCTGCCGCGAAGACGCAAAGGAAGACTCGGGTAAACTAAACCTCTTCTTTGCGTCTTTGCACCTCTGCGGCAAGCGTTCATATTTTTGGGATTGATCAGACCTTTCTAAGTCGATTCGCGATGATTACGCGTCTTTTTGGATCGCGCGATTTCGACGCACGCCGCTCGATGGCGGGCGTCGTGTTGGCGATTGTGCTCGTGCTTCTTGCCGGCGTGACGCGCGCCGCGGAAAGCACGCCCGACGACGTCTATTGGCAAGGTTACATCGCGGCGGTCCTGCGGCGCGAACTCGGCTGGTCGTCCGATTCGTTTGAAGTTCAAGTGCGCGAACGTTACGCGACGATCGTGATTTACGGCGAAGCGGGCGATCGCCGCGCCGAGGCCGAGCGCGCGCTCGCGAACGTCGACGACTTGAACCAAGTGCGCGTCATTGTTTCCGGCGGCGGTAAACCGGGTGGCGACGTGCCGATTATTCTACCGGCCGGCGATCTGTTCCGCCCGCTGATAGCGGATCCGAAACAACCACAGTTCTTCGTGAGCTATATCCGCATGCATACCCCGACGGATCGCTTCGCCGCCGCGTCGGTCGGTTACGGCGAAAACTTCGGGCTGTCGCGTTGGCCGGGCGAAAAACCCGGCGATGGTTGGCAATTGAACTTCGCCGGCGGCATATTCGCGCAATTCAACCTCGACGCGCCGTCGAGCGATCTTATCAACGCGGACTACACCATCGGTTTTAGTCTTACGCATCGGCGCGGCCCGTATTCGGCGCGGGCGCGGCTGTTTCATCAAAGCTCGCACCTCGGCGATGAGTTTTTGCTAAGCCAGCCGAACGTGCAGCGCATCAACTTTAGCGTCGAGGCGATCGATGCACTGGCGTCGTACGAGTGGGACCGTTGGCGGATTTACGGCGGCGTCGGCTACCTGATCGGGCGCGACCCGCCCGACTTGGATCCCCGGTTCGCCGAGGCCGGCGTCGAATTCCGCAGCCCGCGTTTCGTCTGGGATATCGGACGTCTAGTCGGAGGATACGACCTGCGCGCGTTCGAAGAGCAGAACTGGAAAGTATCGAGAAGCCTCAAGCTCGGCCTCGAACTCGGCGAGGCCGATTCGGGCCGGCGGCGCGTGCGCCTACTCGCCGAATACTACGATGGGCCGTCACCGTTCGGGCAGTTTTTCCAAACCGACATCAGATACATCGGCGCGGGTTTGTATTTCGGATTTTGACTGAGATAGGTTTTCAATGCGATGCGGTGCTTGTCGCTGCCACGCCGCGTATCAATGCATTCCGCGCGTTCCAGGCTTCGTTCTCCGGAACCTCGACGAGGAACTCCGTTTTCCCGCCGGCGTGCACGGCGACAGGAACGCCGTCCCGATACAG
>DASWLD010000155.1:0-27090 GCA_036396275.1 Burkholderiales bacterium | reverse complement strand
TTGTATCTGTAGTTAGTGATAGTTTACGCATGATCGCGCACGCGATCTTGGTGCGACAGCACGCAAAGACTTAGGGCTTCGAGCCCGTGGGTCAGCTGGTGCGTCGCGCCAATTCTCTCGAGAGTCCGAACAGTTGCCGGGACCATGGTGTTGATGAGTCCGAATAACGCAAGGTAGGAACGACAGGAGAAGGCGTCATGTTCGTAGGGATTGATATCGCTTCACAACAGTGTGACGTCGCGTTTGGGCCGGACGGCGCGGTGCGCACTTACCCCAATGAGGATCAAGGACTAGACGAACTCATCGGGCGGCTGCGAGAAGTAAATGATGTCGCGCTGGTGGTGCTCGAAGCCACCGGCGGCTATGAGGCGCTCACGGTCGCCAAGCTCGCGGCCGCCGCGATTCCGGTCGTGGTCGTCAACCCGCGCCAAGTGCGCGATTTCGCCAAGTCCCTCGGGCGCCTGGCGAAGACTGACGTCATCGATGCCCGGATATTGGCGCTCTTCGGTGAGCGTATACGCCCAACGGTCAAGTCGCTCAAAGACGAGCAAACCCGCGCCCTCGAAGGCCTGCTCGCGCGCCGGCGCCAGCTCCTGGAGATGATCGTGGCCGAGCAAAACCGCCTGATTCACGCGCGCGGGGAGGTCCGCAAGAGCATCGAACAGACGATCGCCTTTCTCAAGAAACAGTTGAAACGCCTCGATCGGGATCTCGATGACGCCATTCAGGCCTCGCCCCTGTGGCGCGAGAAAGAGGCACTCTACCGCGGCGTGCCCGGTGTCGGGCCGCAGATGACGGCGACGCTACTCGCGTGTTTGCCGGAACTCGGTCAACTGAATCGACGCGAGATCAGTGCGCTTGTTGGTGTCGCGCCCTTTAACCGCGACAGCGGCACGCTGCGTGGGCGCCGAGCGATCTACGGCGGACGCGGGAGTGTGCGCGCGGCGCTCTACATGGCGACCTTAGTCGCCACGCGCCACAATCCCGTGATTCGGGCGTTCTACCAGCAGCTCCTCGCGCGCCATAAACCGAAGAAGCTCGCGCTCGTCGCGTGCATGCGCAAACTTCTCGTCATCTTGAATACCATGGCGAGGACGAACGAGCCGTGGCGTCATTGCCAGTCAGCGGAGGTGGTGGAGTGAGACAGTTGCTGACCCTGAGGTTCTTGTACGCCGCGGAACTCGATGCGCAGGGGTCTTGCCATTGAGGCAGACTAGCGCCGGGGGACGCACAGGACAAGATCTGACCCTGAGGTTCTTGCACGTGCGAAATATCGCAAAAAAGGGGCAGATTTATTATTCAATTCACTTTGCAGTTGTGAAAAATAAATCTGTCCCGTTTTTTTGGTCCCTTGCCACATCTCTCTGCGCCTCTCTTACGTGCGCCAAGACACCATCGTGATTTTTTTGGAGAACGGCATGCTACAGCTGTTCCAGATATCCGTCATTGCTATTTCGATCAGACTCTTGTGTTCACGGGAAAAGTCACCGAGGCTCAGTCGCGGGTAGAGACACGGGCTGCTTGGTGGTGTACCAAGCAAAGCGAATTGCCGAAATCGACCAATGCTGGTGATCGGGACGGTTGTCGTCGTCGCGGCGACTTGAAACTCAAGCGCATATTCAACGTCCGGCGCGCCCGCGGCTTTACGAAAGGAATCAGCCATCAGGATACCATTGCAAAATACCCCAAGTATCCAGCTATCATAAAGCTTCGCGTCTTCCTTGCTTTCCCGAAAACAGATTTCCACAAGACCGGAGCAATGCACTTCCTGAATGACGCTCGGTTGTTGACTGGAATCCATCCGACGCGTGCCTCGCACAATGGGACGCTCATCATGCACAGTACTCGGTATCTGTCCTTCAAGCTTGCTTTCGCTGCCAAACTCAATATCGAAATGGTGCAAATAGGGAAGGACTGCATGATTCCGGTACACGTGCTGCACGTAAATATCCGCTGTTGGAACAAGCGATACGCGGCATCCAACGCTTACGCGGTTTGTCGTTGACGAGGCGCGAATCCACTCCTGAAATCGCAGATCGCGGTCCGCGAGCACTTTATCTAGATGTTGGCCCGCAGCTGACCGTTGGATTGTGAGATCCTGAATGTCCCTCATAGTCATTGTTTCCGTCCGATCTGCGTGCCGAAAATAGCACTCCTTGTTAGCTCGCAAACGGTGCGGAGCTACACGTGATTGCAAGACTCGCACAAGCACGATTCCATCTCCGGCACCGTTCATTTCGATTGCACGGACTCCCACAATGGGGATAGTTGGCTCCACGCAATCCCGGATTTGAAGTTTCAACCTTTCCGCAAGGTCCACGCAGCGAGGGACGTATTTAGTTCCAATAGCGCGCGATGGGTGGTCATGGCTCTCTGCAACGCCCAGGAGCAAGTGGCCGCCATGTGCGTTCGCAAACGCGATAATTTCAGCGACAAGTTGGTTCCTTGCATACTCGCCGATGCTGTCTGATCCGGAATACCAATTGTCTTGTCCTTTCTTGCAAGGCAAGGCTTCCTTAAACTCAACCAAGTCCGTTTCGGGGTGCTGTTCCCGAATGAGATCCAAAACGTCACTTGCTTCTACTTCGATTAACGGCTTGGAAAAGATTGGGAGCATCGAGTTAACGCCGCAGAGTCGTCTTATTTTGTCCAGGCGACAGGAGACGCAGAATAAGGCAATACGGGGATGGGAGCGAACATCGGGACGGACAAGGTGTTCCGTCGAGCACCGCACCTGTATGTCCTGGATACCGTCCCAATAGGACAGCAAGGGGGATGGAGGGGGGACGGAGGGATTAAAGCTTAATCCCTCCGTCCCCTCCATGGCGCCCATTCGGAAAACGACCCGTACGCCCGACTATTTTCCTTTAGGCGGGAAATTCTCGAAAGTGCGAGGTAACCGAGCCGATCCACTAGAATCAGGGAATCAGGGTCAAATCAGGGAATCAGGGTCATTGCAGGGAATCAGGGTCAGATCTTGTCCTGTGCATCCTGCTCGCCCCATATCCCACTTGTGAGCCGGCTAACGGTTGAAAAGCCGAAATCACGTTGGCGGATTCCTTCTCGATTATTCATCCACTTTCCGCTGTCTTCCCCGTCATCCTCCTCCGCTGCGGTTTTGATTTCAACTTTGATCGGCGACGGCAGGAACCGCCGACGCGGGTCCATCGCGTTTCAATGAATCGAACTGGACCGAGGCGCACTTACTTTGCATGTAGGACCTTTTTCGCGAACAGCGTCGCCGAAATGACAGGCACGTGGTGGTAGTGATCTTGTTCGAAATCCTTGTCGCCGGTGACGATAAAGTCCGGAGGCGGCCGCGATGCGGCGAGTTCGAGAAATGGCCGATCAGCGACGTCGCGTATAAGTGCGCTACTTCGTCCGGGTTTCGCAAACACCGCGACATCTCTGAGAACCGTCAGCAGCTGAAACGGCGTAATCCGTGCGCTGTGAAAGAAGGGCTGAAGGCGGGGGCGATGGAGTACTTCTTCAAGCTCGGCAAACGTCGCTTCGCTCATGACGGGAATGATCCGGCCCTGGATCACCGCGTCGACGATTCGGGCCGGAGGCCCCGAGCGAGAAATCAAACCTGATACGAGTACATTCGTGTCAATGACGACCCGCACGGGTCTTCCTTACTTCTCTTACCAGTTTTCGGACTTCCGAAGAGGTCGGCGCGCGCCGTTTTGCGACGGACCCGCGTAGCGTGCCCACCAGTCGCCCGAGTTCTTTGCGTGCGGCTTCGCGCTCTGCGGACTCGATGATAAGCACATTCGCGGCGCGACGAATGCGTACGTTTCTTCCGATCCCTTTTAGATACTTCGGCGGAATTACCAGTCCTTGCTTCGTGTAACGTGCGTCACTCATTTCGGGTCGGTCGATGAATGATCCGGAGGCCGGCAAGTATAGCCGCGTAGGGCGCGATAAGCGAAGCGCATTGCGCCGAATGAGTGCCTCTCAATCACGACCGAAATCCATGCGGCGCATTACGGCTCACGCCTAATGCGCCCTACATGATAGCGGACGCTCGTTGGCCTCCTCCGCTTCCCATGCGATGATTCCGAACCCTATCCGGCGATCGAAGTGGCGCGCTCATGGCGGCGGGAAATAACGAGCAAGGATTCGGGTCGCGGTCGAGCGCCGATGACGTCGTCGCGGGCCGCGACCTTTCGGGGCGCACGATTGTCGTCACCGGCGCCAATAGCGGGATCGGCGAGAAAGAGCAAGGGAATCAGGGTCAGATCTTGTCCTGTGCATCCTGCTCGCCCCATATCCCACTTGTGAGCCGGCTAACGGTTGAAAAGCCGAAGTCACGTTGGCGGATTCCTTCTCGATTATTCATCCACTTTTCGCTGTCTTCCCCGCCATCCTCCTCCGCGACGGCCTTGATTTCAACTTTGTTCTTGGCGCGAACCAGCGCAGATCACCTCACCCCTGCATCACACCGGAAAGCAGCACCTCGCGCGCCCGCGCTGTCGGCACGCGTGTAAGCAGCGCGCGGGCAACGTTGCTCGCCGCAATCGGCCGGTAGTTTGCCGGAATCAACGGACCTAGTACCGCGCCTACATGCATTGCCACCCTTTCGCCGCTTCGTACCGGTTGCCCGAGCGCTTCGCGGTCGCCGACCAACATCGACGGACGCGCGACCACAAGGCCTCCAAAGTTCAGCGCCGCCAGCGCGTCCTCGAGTTCCCCCTTTACCCGGCTATAGAAGACGCGCGAGTGAGCATCCGCTCCCATTGCACTCACGAGACCGGCACGCCGAGCACCAGCCGCCATCGCCGCACGGGCCACCGCAAGATTTGCGTCGAAGTCGACCGCGCGAAAGGCGGGTTGGCTGCCCGCCACCTTAATAGTGGTGCCGAGCGCCAGATACGCTTCATCGACAGACGGAAGTGGCGGTAACGCGGCGAAGTCCACGACGTGCGAAGCGAGCTTCGGATGCTTCAGATCCAGAGCCCGTCGCCCCAGCACGTGAACCGCCTTAACAGAGTCGTCCGCCAAGAGTCCTTGCAGGATCTCGCGGCCGACGAGGCCGGTCGCGCCTGCGAGCACCACGGTTCGGGTTGCTCTCATTGATATACCGATGCGGCGTGTCGCGGCTTATCCGTCATGGGCGTTGCGTTGATCTGGCGGGATGAAGAAGTCAAAAATGCGCCCACGTTCGTCATTCCCGCGCAAGCGGGAATCCAGTAAGCATCTAACATGATTGATCGCCTATTTCTGGACCCCCGCTTTCGCGGGGGTGACGAAGGTCCTTTTCAACATCCAGGTGCGGATTCTATAGGTCTTCCGGGGAAAGCCCGGTGTGTTTCGCGATGCGTGCCAGCATTTTTGGTCCGATTTCATCGCCGTCATGAAAGGCAAATACGAAATCAGGCCGCTGCGAGTGGGAAAGCGTTTTGTGGGAACCCGACTGTCTCTTGATGCGCCACCCGATGCGAAGTAAGGCGGACAACACACGCTTCGCTTTAACGGACGACCATTGGCTCATGCCGCAATGGATATCGTGATCGGCACCGCCCGACTCTCGCCGTGCTCCAAACGTTCAGCCACAACGCGTAATGCCAGCACTTCGACCTTGGCCATCGCTTCTTCCCGGGTAACTCCGTAGGCGAGAACGCCCGGCAACTCCGGTACTTCCGCCAACCAGCGGCCGTCTTCTTCTTGCTCGTGCTCGATACTCAGATTCATCGCTGCCTCAACATTCGACGTGCGTCGCACATTCTCGTTCGGAACGTAGACTTTCGATATGTTCGCCAGTATAGCTTTGGGCTGTCGGCAGAGCGAGCGGCCGGCCTAAACATTGTGCGAAGAACCGGCGGATACGGTTTGAATACTCATCCAGGGATACTTGATGCATCCCTGAAAACTAAATCGAAAGAATATTCCCGCAATCCGGCGAAACCTTGCCATTGAGCGTATCGAGGTAAATCCGCTCCACCGCTTCACGTCCCCTGGCGCGCGTCACTTTCAGCCAGCGCCCGGCCGTTGGCAGGAAAGCGTTCCAAGTTTTGCCAAAGCGCGACTCTACTTGTTGCCGGAAGTGGCGACGCGGGCCAAGACTTTGTTCTGCCTTTCAGAGGCCTTTTCCAACACGCGCTTGTAGACGCGCTTCTTCTCCTCAGAGCGCGCATTGCGAATGAACTCCGAGAAGGGAGTCGACGTGGTTTTCTTGGGTTTGCGCTTGAACGAGAACATATAGTTTAGTTTAGACCCAGCATTTCCCTAATGTCGGCAACACTGTATTTTTCAGGGATATGGTTGTCAATCCGATCAACTCCAGCCCGATAGAACCGATGCGACCCGTCGTTGTTCTTCATTAGCAAATCCACCTGAATACGCTTGCCAAGTTCTGATTTCAAACGATTAACCACTTCCCGCGCGGCGAAGTACTGACGGACAAAATCTTCGGGCTCAATCCGACGACCCTCGGCGGCTTCCCGTGCCTGAACAAATCTCCACGCTTGCCGGGGTTCCTGGTAAACATACAGAATCTGTACTGTCCGACCTCTGTCCAGTGATCGCTGGATGTTCCGGTTCGCTACGTTATAGCTGGAAAGCGTGCCGTCGAGCACGAAGCTCTGTTCCTGGTTGAGGGCGAGATCGTGAATACGTTCAATAATCGGGATCACTGCGCGTTGAAACAACCATGAATTTCCTCCTGTGTATCCGGGCAACAGCTCGCGCAGCTCGTCCGGATCGATGCGCAAAATCTTAGAGCCGTCCCCACTCTTCATTTCCAACAATTCGATCGACGCCTCCGTCTTGCCCGCACCGGGCGAACCGGCCATGAACACTGACACAGGATTCGCCTCGGGAACATAAGTCGCAGGATCGGTAAACCGTCGGGCGATCTCGGTGCGATGCTTCTTTGCGTATTCGAGCGCCTCCTGCTCAATTCGCTTTTCATCGGGCGTCATTTCCACGGGAGAATCTCAAATAGCGCTGGGTGCAGCGTCACTACATAACCGTGACAGATTTATTTTGACAGCCGCACTCTCGACTTTGCGGTCCGTCGAATTCTAAATCGAAAGAATATTCCCGCAGTCCGGCGGCACTTTGCCGTTGAGCGTATCGAGGTAAATCCGCTCCACCGCTTCACGTCCGCTATCGCGCGTGACCTTCAGCCAGCGCTCTGCCATGGGCACGAAAGTGTTCCAAGTTTTGCCGAAGCGCGCGTTGTAGGCGTCGCGCCCCAACACCTGCACGCGCTGGCGGCGGTACTCGGGGGCGAAGAAGAATACAGGTTTCGGGCCGAGCAGGCCTTTGCCGGGTGCGTGCAGGTCGCGATGGGACATGCCGACGGCGCAGCTGTACTTCAGGTTATCGCGCAAGTGCTCGTGCACCGCGACGCGCACTTTGCCGCTGCCGGCGAAATCGACGAGCACGGCGGGCTGCGCGGCGGGAAGCTGCGCGATCTCATCGTACGTCAGCACGCGGTTGTAGCAGCCGAGGCCCGCCACGAAGGCGCGGTTGCCGGGCGACGTGAGTCCGACGGTTTCGATTCCGCCCCGTTCGTGCAGCAGATGCGCGAGACTGAATGCGGTCTTGCCGGAGGCGCTCGCGATCACGACCGCGGTTGCGCCGAAAAATTTCTGCTCGGCCAGGAAATCGTCGATCAGAAACGCAGTACCGAAGAGCGGCATGAAGAGCGACTGCATATCCTCGTGGCGCTTGTCGTAGAGCGGGCCGCCGGCCGAGGTGCGTTGGTAGATGTTGTACGTCATCGGCAGCTCGCGCCGATGCGCCGTGCCGTCGACGACCACGCCCGCGTCCACGCGGTCCGGCTTCAGCACCGCGTGCGTCGCCATCGGCCAGTAGCCGTAGAGCCGCTCGCCGGGCGCGAGCGCGTCGTGGCGCGACTCGACCACGTCCGCGAAACCCCAGACCGGGATGACGCCCCAGCCATCGGGCGCGGGAAAAAACCGCCAGTACTTCAGCACGACGCCGGTTTCGGCGTAGGTGATGTTATTGGCGGTAAAGGCGAAGCTGTCGACCTTCAACAACACGTCGCCCGGCTCCAGCGCGCCGAGCGGCGCGGACACGAACCGGGTTTTCGAAATATCGTCGCGGGAAATTTGGAAGGTAGTGATCTCGGGCACGGTGCATCGATACTACCACGCCCCAGCCGCGACGCGCGCAATCTGCGAAGCGCATGCATACGCAGAACATGCGGCACACTACGGCTTATGCCTAATGCGCCCGGCGCCGCTACACGATAGCGGACGCTCGTTGGCCTCCTCCGCTTCCCATGCGATGATCCCGATCCCTATCCGGCGATCGAAGTGGCGCACTCATGGCGGCGGGAAATAACGAACAAGGATTCGGGTCGCGGTCGAGCGCCGATGACGTCGTCGAGGGCCGCGATCTTTCGGGGCGCACGATTGTCGTCACCGGCGCCAATAGCGGGATCGGCGAGTGGACCGCGCGGGCGCTGGCGAGCAGCGGTGCGCGCGTCATCTTCGCCTGTCGGCAGCCGGCGAGCGGCGAGGCCGCCGTCGAACGAGCGCGCGCCGCGCATCCCGGATGCAAGGCCGAGTTCGCGAAACTCGACCTCGCGTCGTTCGCCGCCATACGCAGCTTCGCCGAGCAACTCGATACCGAGCGCATCGATGCACTGATATGCAACGCGGGTCTCGTTACGCTCGACTGGGCCGAGACCGAGGAAGGTTTCGAGCGGACGGTGGGTGTTTGTCACATCGGGCACTTTCTTCTCGCGCGATGGTTGGCGCCGCGGCTCCTGGCAGCCGCCGCGCCGCGGATCGTGATGGTGTCGAGCGAGAGCCACCACTCGCCGCCGACACTCGATTTCGAGCGGTTGCCGCTGACGCGGGAAAACTTCCGCGGGATGATCGCGTACGGTCAGGCCAAACTGTGCAACGTTTTGATGGCGAAGGCGCTGCAATCGCACTACGGCGGCCGGGGCCTGGTCGCGTGTGCGCTGCATCCGGGCACACTCGTCACGACCGATATTGGGCGTAATTCCAAAGCCGTCGGCGCATTGATCAAACTGGTGAGCCCGTTTACCAAGAGTCCAGCGCAGGGGGCGGCGACGAGCGTCTATGCGACCGTTCACGAACCCGCTTCGGATCTTGCCGGGCAATACCTGGAGGACTGTCGCGTCGCGAAGTGCAGCGCGGAAGCGAACGACGCGACGGTCGCTCAGCGGTTGTGGGTTGAAAGTGAGAAGTGGGTTGCGCGCGCGGGTGCGCCTGCGTGGCCGTAGCGACGAAACTTCCGACAGAGAAGCAAAATCAGGGTCAGGTCCGGTCTCTTACCTGAATCACTTCTCGGTGACATCGATCGGCGAAGGGTTCTCGTCCGGCGGGGCTTCGCCTTCTTGCTTGGCGGTTTTGCGCTTCTGCTTTTCCTCCTGCTTGCGCTTCTTCGCCAACTCCTTCTGCCGCTTTTCAAACCGATAGTTAGTCTTGGCCAACGCGGTGTCCGCCCGTTGAATGAGTGAACCCCAATTCTACCCTTTGACTGCCGGCAATGCTCGGGTCCATGCGATGTGCGCGCCGTCCGTTCGCGGAGGCCACGAGCCGACTCGACCCGGCTAGAGGGCGGCGCCGACCAGCTTGCCAACGCCGGCGGTAAGAGCCATCGCGAGCGCGCCCCAGAAGGCGACGCGTACCGCGCCCTTAGAGAGCGACGCGCCGCCGGCATACGCCGCGGTGGCGCCGAAGACGAGGAGCGTGGCGATTGTTACGGCGGCGGATATCTCGACGATCCGTGTCACCGGCGCGATCGCGGCCGTCACGGTCGGGATCGCCGCGCCGACGGCGAAGGCACCGGCGGATGCGAGTGCTGCCTGGATTGGGCGCGCGCGCAGCGTTTCCGTGATGCCGAGTTCGTCGCGCGCGTGCGCGCCGAGCGCGTCGTTCGCCGTGAGCTGTTCCGAAACCCGATGCGCCAGCGCTTTGTCGAGGCCCCGATTGATATAGATCGCCGTCAACTCCGCCAACTCGCGCGCGGGTTCCTCTTCGAGTTCGCGCCGCTCGCGGGCAAGGTCGGCGTTCTCGGTATCGGCTTGCGACTTCACCGACACGTATTCGCCGGCCGCCATCGACATCGCGCCGGCGACGAGCCCGGCGACGCCGGTGAGCAGAATGCCGCTTTGTGTTGAGCCCGCCGCGGCGACGCCGACGACGAGACTCGATACCGAAATCGTTCCGTCGTTCGCGCCGAGCACGGCCGCCCGCAGCCAGCCGATGCGATGCGCGCGGTGCGCTTCCAAATGCATGCGTGCCATGAGAGATGTCGTCCAATGGAACCGCAAAGATGTTACGCCGGATCGCCGGTTCGTTCCTCAACAACGGGTGATCGCGGGCTCAATGCTTCCAACCGCTTCCCCGGCATGGCGTCGCGCGGGCGACCCATCGGAGCGCGGGTCCGGCCGCCGCTTCGGCATTCACCGCGGTCAACCGACAAGGGCGCGCACCAGCAACGACGACCCCATCGCGATGAGCACCACGCTGATGAAGCGAGCGAACTGCTTGGGCGAAATTCGCAAGTGCACGTGCCCGCCTATCCATAGTCCGAGAAAAAGAAACGGCAGCAGCATGAATGCCACTTTCAACTCATCCCACAGCACGAGCCCGGCGACCGCGAAGATCAGGAGCCGGCTGCCGACGCTGAAGATCACGAGCGCCGCGAGCGTCGAGCGCAGCGCGCTCTTGTCGCGCAACCGGCGCGACAGGTAGATCACGTACGCCGGACCGCCGATGCCGAATACGGCGCCGCTCGCGCCGCCGGTGATACCGGCGACGTACGCCCAGCGGCGGCTGATCGGGGTCGCCGGCAGGCGCTCGATGAGCGCGTAGACGCCGTAGAGCGCGACGAACGCGCCGAGGCCGACAAGCGCCGCGTCGCGCGGCAGGTTCACGAGCAGCGTGACGCCGATCACGGCCCCGACGAAGGCAAGCGGAACCATCCGCATCAGCTCGCCGCCCGCCGCGTGTTCGCGATGCCGCACGCCGAGGAACAGCGCGGCCACGACGTCGAGCGTCGCCAACACCGGCAGCACGAACGTCATCGGCCACAGGTGCGAAAGCACCGGCACCGTGACCAACGCCGAGCCGAATCCCGACAGGCCGAAGACGATGTAGCCGAGCGTAATCATTGCCGCCGCGAGCGCGAGCGATTCCAGGCTGACAGGCATTCGCGGGGATTAGGTTTTTTTGCGGCTTGGATGCGCGGGCGTTGCCCGCATCCTCTCCCGCTGGGAGTCTGATTTCAACTTCGTCGCGAGCCTGCCTGCAAGAACCGGCTCAATACCGCTTTCTTCGACCCGGCGATACACTGCGCTTCGCGATGGCACGGCGACTCATCCGGCGGTTTTTGCCCGACGTGGAGAAGATCCGCAAGCACAAACACTTGCGCTTTCTCGGCGACCGCCTGCTCGAGCCGAATCTCTGGCACTTGAACCGGCAATCGGTGCCGAAGGGCGTCGCGCTCGGTCTGTTCATGGCGTTCATGCCGATACCGCTGCAAACCATCCCGGCGGCAATCGTCGCGCTTTACATCGGCGCCAACCTGCCGATTACCTTGGTACTGGTTTGGATGACCAATCCACTTACCATGGCGCCCACGGTCTATCTCTGTTACTGGGTCGGCGCGACGATCCTGCGCACGACCCCGCAGGCGATCGACTTCGAAGTATCGTTTTATTGGGTCGGCGAACAATTTCTGCGCGTATGGGAACCGTTCTTGGTCGGCAGCTTCGTGGTCGCCACGACGCTGGCCGTGACCGGATATTACGGCATGCGCTGGCTTTGGCACTGGCACGTGCTGCGCGATTGGGAAAAGCGCCGCGCGCGCAGGCACGGCACGCACGGCAATAAACGTCGTCGGACGTAAGCGCGCCCCGCCGCCGGTCCGATTCACCGCATCTTCGGCCCGTCGCCTCGTGGCGACGCCGCTTGACCGTCTCACCACGCCAACGCGGTAACCGTCTTGCCCATCACCTCCTCGTTGAAGGCGACTCGCGCGATCGGCGATTCGACGCTCGCCGCGCCGTAGCAAACGTGCAGCGGCAGCAGATGTTCCTCGCGCGGATGGCAAAAGCGCGCCGCCGGCGCCCGCTCCCACGCGATCAATCGTTGCTCGCGATCCAGGACCGACAGTTTCGCGTCGGTGCAGGTTTCGCGCAGCCAACCGTCGAATTGCCGGCAAGCCTCGTTCGCTTTTCCGTTCGCCGCGAAAAGCTCCCGCAGATTGTGAAACGACATGCCGGAGCCGACGATCAGGACGCCTTGCCGGCGCAGCGCGGCGATCGACTTGCCGAGCGCGATATGCGCCGCCGGATCGAGGCTCTTCAGCAGCGACAACTGCAGGCACGGGATGCGCGCTTGCGGATACATGAGCAGCAGCGGGATGAACAAACCGTGATCGAAGCCGCGGGTGTCGTCGAGCTTCGCGCTCGCGCCGCTCGCTTCGATCAAGCGCTGGATCTCCTTCGCCAGGCGCGGGTCGCCGGGCGCCGGATACCGGAGTTCGTAGGATTCGGGCGGGAAGCCGCGGTAGTCGTAGAACAGTTCGGGGCGGGCCGCGCTCGTCAGCGTCGGTTCGGTCTCTTCCCAATGCGCGCTGACGACCAAGATCGCGGACGGCATCGGGAGATCGGCCGCCACGCCGTGCAGGAAGTCGACCAGCTTCCGGTGGCGCGCGTCGCCGAGCACCGGCAGCGGTCCGCCGCCGTGAGGAACGTACAAAACCGGAAAAGGATTCTCGCGTTTCGGATTCGACATCGGTGTTTCCTGTTTCTTGTCAACGTGATCCGCGACCCGTAACACCCGCGCGATCGTTGGCGCGCATCGAACCCGCGAGGTTAGCACCGCCGATGCCGAGGCAATCGGTGAAGTAGCGCTCGATGCGCCGCGAGGCCGCCTCGACGCCCGCCAGCCCGATGTGCCCGTCCGGCCGCAATAGAAAGTAGGCAGGCGATTGTATCCCGGCGCGACGGAGTTCGCGCTCGTTGTCGCGGCCAGCGGGAATTTCGTGAATCTGCAAAATATCCCGGAGCGCGAACGGAACTGCGCCTGGCGCCGGCTGACCGACGAGGAGAAGATTGAAACGCGTGTCGTCAAGCTTCGCGAACAGATCCTCCGCGGGCGCGCCGGCGGCGAAACGGAGCCGCAGCCACGGAAACCGGTCGCCCGGTCGCGGCGAGCGGCGCGGCAGCGCGCCGTCGGTCTCCGACAAGGGGCCGGCGCGATAGTGAATGCCGATCTGCGATACGGTGCGAAAGGCCAGCTCGCGGGTCGCGTCAAACCGCATTACCGTCGCGGCGATCTTCGCGAGCACGCGCGTGCGCAACAGGCGGCTGGTCCAGCGATCCGAAACGACGACGGAGAACGCACGGTCGGTGGTATCGAGCAGACGCCGCGCGACCGGAAGGCGCTCGGCTTCGTAGGAGTCGAGCAGCGTGTCGGCGGCGCGCCCGGCGGCGACCAGCGCGAGTTTCCAGGCCAGGTTGTACGCGTCCTGCAGGCCGGTGTTCATGCCCTGCGCACCGACCGGACTGTGGATGTGGGCCGCGTCGCCGAGCAGGAAGCAGCGCCGCTCGCGAAAACGCGCCGCGCGGCGGTGGTGAATGCGATAGGTCGACAACCAGCGGCAATCCCGGAAAACGAGCCCGGCGCCGATGTGCTCGCGCACCGACGGCGCGACCTCCGCGAACGCGAGATCGTCGCGCGCGCGCAACGCCGGCGGCAGGATGCCGACAACGCGCCAATGATCGGCGCCGCGCATCGGGAAGAACAAATGAAAGCCGTCGCGCAGCAGATAGACGTTGAGTTCGCCCGGCACCATGGGGCCGGTCGCGGTCGTGTCCGCAACGAAGAACACGTGCTCGTACGGCGCGCCGGGAAACTCGACGCGGTTCAGCTCGCGCACCGCGCTGCGCGCGCCGTCGCAGCCCGCGACCCAGCGCGCCTTGATCGTGCGCCGCGAACCGTCGGCGATTCGCAGCGTGCATTCGACGCGCTCGGTATGCTGCGCCAGCGCCACCAGCTCGTGATTCCACGCGACCTCGACGCCGTGCGCGCGCAGGCATTCGCCGAGCAACCGCTCGTTGTCGTCTTGGCCGAGGATAAGGAGAAACGGAAACGGACTCAGATCGCGTCCGATATCGCCGAGCGGAATACGCGCGCTATGGCGGCCGTTGGCCCAGAGGTTCGCGCCGCTCGCGGGCCGGCCGCGCGCCACGGCGGTTTCGGCGATGCCGAGCTTCGCGTAGATTTCGAGCGTGCGCGCCTGCACGCCGAGCGCCTTGGTGTGCACCGAGGGATGGGGATGCCGATCGACGATGGCAAAGCGCACGCCGCGGCGCGCCAGCTGATCGGCCAGCATCAGGCCGGTTGGCCCGGCGCCGACGATAAGCACGTCGATGTCGTCGGATGGCGTCAATGAAGCAAAACCCCCTCGGCGCGGCCGCGGTCTGCGTGGCCGCAATTCCCGGATAGCGCGCCTCGCTCCCTTCGATCGTCTCATGATCCCGGTGGAGCCTGCGCGCGCGAATTTTCGCCGTTCGATACATCGAACGCAAAGAAAAACGTCGCGCCCTTTCCCCGCTTGGATTCGACCCGTCTTGACGCTGCTCGGTCCCGCCTTGATTGGCGCCGGCGTTTGATGGAGCAAGCACAAAGTGGCGATCTCGGCGAAATTGCGGGCGCTGTTGCCGCGGGAGTTGCGAGAGCTGCCGGATGCGCGCACCGGCCGATATGGCGTCCGGTCGCGCCGCCGACTACGATGGGCCGATGCCGACAACCGTGCAGGATCTCTCCGACGCCAATTACGTCGAATCGATTCGCGAGCACGCGCGCTGGCAGAACCCGTGCGAGCTTGTGGAACAGGACGGCTTGCTTCTGGTTGCCGGCCCGAACGCGTTTCCGGCCGCTTACCGCAATTGCGTCGTGCGCGTGGATCAGCGAGTTCCGGCGAAGGACACGCTGGCGCGTGCGCGCGATTTTTTCGGATCGCGCCGTCGCGGCTTTACCGTGATCACGCGCGACAGCCGCGACAGCGACTTGGCGTCGTTCCTGCCGGCCGCCGGGCTGAAACCGTTCGGCGACTCGCCGTGCATGTTGATCGAGGCGCCGCTCGCGGAGCCGCGCATTCCGGCCGACGTACGCGTGGAGCGTTTCAGCGACGTGCGCCATGTTCTGGACGCCGTGGAAATCAACGCCGAAGCTTACGAGGCCATAAAGCTTCCGCCGCACGAGGCGCGCGTTTATTTCGGACGGCCGGAAAGACTGCTGTCGCCGAACGTGGAGGGTTATGTGGCCTACCGCGCGAGCCGACCGGCGTCCACGGCCTTGACCATCTTCAGCGGCGACGGCGCCGGCGTGTACTGGGTCGGCACCGCCAACGGCGCGCAACGCCGCGGCTTGGCCGAGATCTGCACGCGCCTCGCAACCAACGCCGGCTTCGCGCGCGGCGCCAAAGTCGTCACCTTGCAGGCAAGCCCGTTCGGCGAGCCGATCTACCAGCGCCTCGGCTACCGAACCTACGACCGCACGCGGCGCTTCATGGAGTTACCGGCGAAGTAGTTCCGGAAACTAAAAGCGCATGTGCTACTCGGCGATGGTGAGACAGGGCGTGAAGTCGGGACTGCGCTGGAAAGCGCGGCTTCAAACCGATCGCGTCGAAGAGCTGTTCCGGCGGCGGCTGCGCGATGACTCGATCAAGATCGCCAAGGCGTTCGAGGCGAATTTCCACGACCCGCAAACACCCGACGAGGAGAACATCGAGCGATCCATCGACGAATACCATCGCCGGAAGGCCGCCGCTTGGGAAACGGAGATTTTCAAACAACGCAAACGACTGGCCGACGCGGAACGGAAGCTGAAGGAAAAGGAAACCAAGAAGGCGCTCGAGGATCGGCGAATCGCGACCTACAAAGTGTCGTGGCTGCGAAACCGCATCGCCGATCTGAATCGAACGACGCTCGTGCCGGACGATTCGCGCATTTTTCCGTTTTGGCACGCGCCGGTGCTGACGCTCGATGACAACGAGCTCGTGATTTCACCGATGCGCTACCACTGCCGCCCGCACGGCAAACCTGCGTGGTACGACACGCGCTACCCGGGGTTGTACAATGCGCGCCGCGACAACCTGGAGGGATTTTGGAAAGAGTCGTTCGGCCGCAAACACGCGGTACTGGCGATATCGAGCTTCTATGAAAACGTCGCGCGCCACGACTATGAAAAGCGCGCGCTGCGTCCGGACGAGAAGGCGCAGAACGTGGTTCTGCAGTTCAACCCGCGGCCGGCGGCGGAAATGTACGTCGCCTGCGTTTGGGACCGCTGGCGGTCCCACGGGCAGCCGGACCTCTACTCGTTCGCCGTGATCACCGACGACCCGCCGCCCGAAATCGCCGCCACCGGCCACGACCGGTGCCCGATTCCCCTCAAAGCCGACAACGTTGGCAAGTGGTTGCGGCCGGAACAGCTCGCAAAAAAGGATCTATACGCATTGCTCGACGATCGCGAGCGCTTCCACTACGCGCACGAGCTTGCGGCCTGACTTGCCGCGGAGTTTTAACAACGTCAACGGCCGGATCCTTTCCGGCAGCTCGTCGATTTCTACGATCGCGATGTCGCTCCCGACGACTGCAACTCGACCGGCGCGCGCTGCGCACCGCGAACCAACGTGCCCGGTAAGGCGCCGGTCGGATCGCCCTCGCGGTACGTGATCTCTCCGCTCACGATAGTCGCAACGTACCCTTCGGCCTTTTGCAGTAGGCGCCGTCCGTTCGCGGGCAGGTCGTGAACGATATAGGGCCGGCGCAAACGCAGCCGCTCGAAATCGATCACGTTGATGTCCGCCTTCATTCCGACGGCGAGCAGCCCGCGATCGAGCAATCCGACGGCCGCCGCGGTATCGCGCGTCTGGCGCTTCACCAGCCACGGCAGCTCCAGGCGGCCTTCGCGGCGGTCGCGCGCCCAGTGGGTGAGCGCGAACGTCGGGAAACTTGCATCGCAAACGGTTGCGACATGCGCGCCGCCGTCGCCCAAGCCGAACACGGTGTCCTTGTGCGTCATCATCGCACGCGCGATGTCGAGGCTGAACTCGGTGTAGTTAAGCAGCGGGAAATACAACAATTCGCGCCCGTCGTCCTCGAGCAGCAGATCGTAGGTCAGTTCCTCCGGACGCACGCCGAGCCGCTGCGCTTGCGCGGCGATGCTGGTCGATCGATCGGGTTCGTAGTCCGGCGGATCGCCGAGGCGAAACAGTTTTTGGTAGTTCTTGGAAATGTAATGCACCAGCCGGTGCCGGCTCACCGGCGGCTCGCTCAGGATGCGGCGGCGCACGTCGGGATCGCGCAGGATGCGCACGCGCTCGGCGAGCGGTTGGTCGGCGATGGCGCGGTACGACGGACAGCCCACGAACGGGTGCAGCGATCCTTCCAACCCGAACAACGTGGCGATCGGCCGCCCGCACACCTGCGCCTTCATCGGCAACCCGCGGTTCGCCGCGCGCTCGATGCGATTGAGCAGCAGTTTCCAACTGCCCGGCTCGTTGTCGCGCTGTGCCACCGAGATCGTCATCGGCCGGCCGGAATCCTCGACCATGCGGCAGAACGTCGCGAACTCCTTGTCCATGTCGTCGAAGTCGGAAATCATTTCCATCACGCCGGCCTTGGCGTCGCGCAGACCGCGCGCGATGCCGCGCAGCTCCTGTTCGGACGCCGTCAGCGTCGGTGTCGGATCGCCGGCGCCGGTGCGGTGATTGGCCGTGCGCGAGGAGGAAAATCCGATCGCACCGGCGGCGAGGGCCTCGCGCACCAGCGCGCGCATGCGCGCGATCTCATCCAAGCTCGCGGCTTCGCGATTTGCGCCGCGTTCGCCCATGACGTAGACGCGCAGCGCGCCGTGCGGCACCTGCGCGCAAAGATCGATGTCGTGCGGCACCCGCTCGAGCGCGTCGAGATACTCGGGAAAGCTCGACCAATCCCAATCCAAGCCTTCGGCCAAGACGACGCCGGGAATATCTTCGACGCCCTCCATCAACCGAATGAGCATGTCGTGCTGATCCGCGCGCACCGGCGCGAAGCCGACGCCGCAATTGCCCATCACCGCCGTGGTCACGCCGTGCAGCGACGACGGCGCCAGACGCGAGTCCCACGTCGCTTGGCCGTCGTAGTGCGTGTGAATGTCGACGAAGCCGGGCGTGACGAGCAAACCGTCGGCGTCGATTTCCTGCCGGCCGAGTACGCTCACCTTGCCGATTTCGGAAATGATTCCGCCCTCGACGGCGATGTCGGCCTGGTACGTCGGACCGCCGCTGCCGTCGACGATCGTACCGCCGCGAATCACCAAGCTTGAGCGTTGAGCCATGAGGTCGGTCTGCTTCGTCAGAGTTTGCAGGCAAGCGCGATGGTTGGCGCACACCCGTTGAAAGTCAAGCAATCGATGCCGGCCGAGTTCCGCCGGGCGTGGAGGTTCACGCCTCCATGTTTCGCAACCGACTCGGTACCATGGCATCGCGCCAGAATTTCAACTTGGTCCCGGCCCGGCGCGCGCTCCCCCGCTAGCGATCCCGGCCGGGGGCACGGCGCGCACGGTCCGAAGCGTCCGTAGCGTATCGGGCGCCGACTACACTCAATGGGTAATAACCCCGGATTCGATCGCACCGTCCACGCTCGCGGCATGGCCATAAACCCGACACCCGGCGCACGCTCGCATACCCTGCCGCTCGGCTACAAGCTCGGCGAATACACCGTCGTCGCGGTGCTCGGCGACGGCGGCTTCGGCATCACCTATCGCGCGCGCGATAACAAGCTCGGGCTCGACGTCGCGATCAAGGAATACTTTCCGGGGATCTACGCGACCCGCGCGCAGGGCGCGACGATCATGCCCAAAACCGACGGCGACCTCGAAAATTATCGCTGGGGATTGAGCGCGTTTCTCAAGGAAGCGCAGGCGCTGGCGAAGTTCAAGCATCCGCAAATCGTGCGCGTGCTGCGCTTCCTCGAGGCGAACGACACCGCCTACACCATCATGGAATACGAGGAAGGCGAGACGCTGACGGCGTATCTCAAACGCCATGGCGGCGTGCTTCTCGAAGCACGGCTCCTTCAGATCTTTTTGCCGATCTTGAACGGACTGCACGCGGTGCACGACGCCGGCTTGCTGCATCTCGACATCAAGCCCGACAACATTTACATGCGCCGCAACGAACAGCCGATGCTCATCGACTTCGGCTCCTCGCGCCAAATGCGCGGCGACACCGACGGCAATATCACGCTCACGCCCGGCTTCTGCGCGCTCGAACAATATCCCG
The DNA here is from genome assembly GCA_036396275.1 of Burkholderiales bacterium. Lineage (GTDB taxonomy): Bacteria > Pseudomonadota > Gammaproteobacteria > Acidiferrobacterales > Sulfurifustaceae > JACQFZ01. The sequence goes on along the minus strand of DASWLD010000155.1, from coordinate 7,800 downwards.
GCCACGGCGACATCGGCGTCGCTTCGGACGTCTACGGCATGGGCGCGACGCTGTACCGCTGCATTACCGGTAAGAATCCGCTCGACTCGCTCGCGCGACATAAGGCGTACGAAAAATTGCGTAACGACCCGCTGGCGCCCGCGACGTCGTCTACCCGCCCGACCTACGCCCCGCATATTCGCGAATCGATCGACAGCGCGTTGAAGCTCGCGATCGACGAACGCCCGCCGTCGGCATTCGCGCTGCAACAGGCGTTGATGGGCAAGGACCTGACCAAAATCGCCGCGCGGCCGGTGTCGTCGCCGTATCGCCCGGGCACGGGTTTCATCGGCGTACTGCTGCCGCCGGAAAAACAAACGATCTTTCGCCGGCGCTACGGATTCTTCGAAAAAGCAATCGCGTTGTTCGTATTCATGGCGACCTTCGCGATTGTCGTTCCGAAGTTCTTGATCGACACCGATCGCATGAGTCAGTCGGAACTGTTCGAGTGGATCGATCGCACGCAAAATGAAATCGTCGCGCAGGCCAAACAATTCGGCGACTTCGTGAATGAGACCGTGTTCGGCGTGACGCCGCGCCCGAAAGCAACGACGACTTCCGCGACACCGAAGCGCGCCGCACCGAAACCGACCGAACCCGCGCCGGTCGAGATCGTGGCGCGGCGCGAGCCGTTCGGCGCCGACAAGCAACGCGCCGCCGACATCGTATTGCCGGAGCCGGCGCCGCGCGCGCTCGGTTTTCTCAAGCACGGCGCCGTGCTCGCGGTCGTCACCGCCGACGGCCTGGTGCGGCTGTGGGACGTCGCGAGCGGCGAGGCGCGCGCGACGCTACCGACGCTCGTTTCGAGCGCCGCCGCGCTCGGCGTGTTCCCGAGCAGCCAATGGGTCGCCGCCATGGAGCGTGACCTGGCGATCGCCGTGTACGATCCGCTCGGCAACCGCGAGTACGTGCTACGCAGCGACCCACCGCACGCGGTCGGCGCGATCGCCGTCACGAACGACGGCTTGCTCCTCGCGGAACTGGCCGCCGACAGCCGCGTCACGATTTGGGACTTGTCGCAGCAGCGCGCGCGGCGAACCTGGGACGCCGGCAAGGGCACCATCGCGCGGCTCGCGTTCTCGCCGGACGGCAACCTCTTGCTGACCGCAGACAAGGCCGGAAACATGACGGCATGGCGCAGCGCGGACGCCGCGCAGATCGCGCAGTGGCGCGCCCACGAACATGCCGTTTCCGAATTCGCGTTTTCCCGCGACGGTCGTCGTCTCGCGTCGGCCGACGCCAGCGGTGAAGTGCGCATCTGGAAGTCGGCGGGCGACGCTTGGCAACCCGCGCACACCTTGACCGACGCGCCGCCGACGGTGAGCGCCCTCGCGTTCAGCCCGGACGGCGAATGGTTGACGGCGATCGGCGCCGGCGCCGACGTCCACATCTGGGACGCGGACACCGGCGTGCTCGCGCACCGCATCGCCACCGACCGCAAACAACTGCGCGCGCTTGCCGTCAGCGACGACGGCAAGCTGGTGGCGGTCGCCGCGGACGACGGTATCGTGCGCGTATGGAAGTGAGCGGTAGCGCCTATCCGATTCGCTAGTACCGGGCGGGCGCGATAAAATAACGGAGCCTGTCGCTCGGATCATCGCATTGGTAACTGCTCACCCGGACCCCACCGAAACCGAATCCCCTTCGGCGTGGTCGCCGCTGCGCCACCGTTTGTTTCGCATGCTTTGGATCGCCGCGTTCGCCTCGAACATGGGCACGTGGATGCAAGACGTCGGCGCCGCGTGGTTGATGACAACGCTTTCCACTTCGCCCGCCATGGTTGCATTGGTGCGCACGGCATCGGCCTTACCGATGTTCTTGTTCGCATTGCCGGCCGGCGCGCTCGCCGACGTGCTCGACCGACGCCGCCTGCTGCTGTTCACGCAATCGCTCATGCTGGCCGCCGCGGCGCTGCTCGCGCTGCTGAGTTTCGCCGGCTGGATCACGCCGTTCGGTCTTCTCGCGCTGACCTTCGCGCTCGGCGTCGGTACCGCGCTGAACGCACCGGCATGGCAAGCGAACCTCGCGGAGCTGGTCCCGCGAAATGAAATGGCCCCCGCGGTTGCGCTGAACAGCGCCTCGATCAACCTGGCGCGCTCGGTCGGCCCGGCGATCGGCGGTCTCATCATCGCCGCGAGCGGTCCGTCCGCGACCTTCGCGCTGAACGCCGTCTCGTTTTGCGGCGTCATCATCGTGCTCTACCGTTGGCGCCGCCAACCGGTGCGAACCGTGCTTCCGGCGGAACGCGTCCTCGGTGCCATTCGCTCCGGCGTGCGCTACGTGCGCCACGCCCCGGCGGTGCTCGCGGTGCTGGCGCGCTCGGTCGCCTTCACGCTGTTCGCGAGCAGCCTGCTCGCGCTTCTGCCGGCGTTCGCGCGCTTTGAGCTCGGCCGCGGACCGACCGGCTACGGCGTGCTGCTCGGATTTTTCGGCATCGGCGCGGTGCTGGCGGCCTCGCAGCTCGCGCGCGCCCGCGCGCGCTTCGCCACCGAGCACGTCGTCGCGGTCGCGATCGGCGTATTCGCGGCGGCGCTGTTCGTACTCGCTTGGGCGCGCTTCTTCGCATTGGTCGACATCGCGGTACTCTGCGCCGGCGCCGCTTGGCTGACGCTGCTGTCCACGTTCAACGCGGCCGTGCAAACGATGGTGCCAAGCTGGGTGCGCGGGCGGGCGCTCGCGGTGGTGATCCTGGTCTTCTTCGGCGCGATGGCGCTCGGGGCCGCCATCTGGGGTTACGTCGCGCATCACGCCGGCACGTCGATCGCCTTCACCGCGGCGGGCGTCGGCCTGCTCATCGGCCTGTACCTCACGCGCCGTTTACGCGTTGCGCCGGGTGAAGCGCTCGATCTTTCGCCCTCGGTGCACTGGCCGGCACCGAGCGTCGGCAAGGAACTGGCTCACGATCAAGGGCCGGTGGTGGTCACCGTCGAGTATATCGTCGATCCGGAACGGGTGCGGCATTTTCACCGCGTGATGAAGCGCGTGCGGCGCATTCGCCGGCGCGACGGCGCGATCAGCTGGGGGTTGCTCGCGGACGTGGAGCGGCCGAACCGCTACTCCGAAACCTTCGTCGTCGAATCCTGGCTCGAACACCTGCGTCAGCACGAGCGCGTGACGGTCACCGACCGCGCGGTGCTGGAGAAAGCGCGTTCGCTTCACTGCGGCGCCGAGGCGCCGCGCGTGACCCACTACCTTGTCGAGTCCCTCTCCGGCTGACGTGCTATGTTATGCTACGAACATGAGTAAGAACGCCGCCGGGAAACGTTTGTATAAAGTCATCTTCGTCAACCAAGGCAAGGTGTACGAGATGTATGCCCGGCACGTGAGCCAGGGCAATCTTTTCGGCTTTATCGAAGTCGAGGAGATCGTCTTCGGTGAAAAATCCGCCGTGGTCATCGACCCGACCGAAGAACGATTGCGCAGCGAGTTCGAGGGCGTGAAGGTTTCCTACGTTCCGCTGCACGCCGTCATTCGCATCGACGAAGTGGAACGCCAAGGCAGCGCCAAGATCGTGCCGCTGTCGGGAAAGAGCGAAGACGTCTTGCCGTTCCCCACGACCTATCCGGGCGGGCACACGCCGAAGAAAGGCGGCGGCGACTAGTCGACCCACGAAAGGTTTGATCAATTCCAGAAAGTATGAGCCCTCGTCGCGGGGACGCAAAGGCGCAGAGAATGGCATGGATAAACTGAACCTTTTCTTTGCGTCTTCGCGTCTTTGCGGCAGATAGTCATATACATCAGAGTCTCCTAGGTAGCGTGCGCCGTGCGCACGATTTAATCGGGGATATCCGTTCTCGGCGTTTTGACTCCCGCGAAATTCCGCAACAGCGGCGCGAACTCGAGGAAGTTCCTCTCCAACGCCGCGTAGTTGTTCTCCAACTCCGAAATACCGCTCGCCAATCCGCTCGCGCGCTCGGCGTAACGAAACCGCCGGGCTAACCCGCGCAGCGCCGCGTCGACCGAGGCGACGTCCGCGTAGGACGCGAGCCAATCGTCGCGCACCATCCACGGCAGAATGCGTTGAAATCCCGCCGGGAACTCGGTCCGACGCGGCAGCAGCGCGCCATAAATCGCTTGGGTGAATTGGGCGAGCGGGAGCGGATGAAAGCGCGCCCAGTGGCGCGCAAGAAAATGATCGTAGAACACATCCACCAGAATCCCGGCGAAGCGCCGGCGTTCTTCGCTCACGAGCGCGCGGCTTGCGCGCGTCAGCGGATGTCGGTCGGTAAAGCGGTCGATCGCGCGGTGCAACGAAATGGCGGCGCGCACCTCCTCCCCCCAGCCGTCGATAACACGGCCCTTCACGAAATCGCCGAGCATCGCGCCGACGACGGCGTCGGGCGTATCGTGCGAAAGGAATACGTGGGCGAGGTAGTTCACGACCGCGGGAACCCATATGCGACTCGGGGGCCGATGGGCCCCCGATCTTTCATGCAACTGCTTACCAGCGCCCTCCGCCGCCGCCCCCGCGCGGGCGATTGCCCCAGCCGCGACCGCCTGCTCCTCCGCCTCCTCCTCCGCCGCCACCACCACCGCCACGCTCGGTCTTCGGACGCGCTTCATTGACGTTCAGTGCCCGCCCCTTCAGCTCGGTACCGTTCAGTCCGGCGATGGCGGCTTGCCCTTCGGCTTTCGCTTCCATCTCGACAAAACCGAACCCGCGCGGATCGCCGCTGAACTTATCGCGCAGCACCGTCGCCCGCGACACCCGGCCGTAGGCGCCGAACGCCGTGAGCAAATCGTCTTCAGTGATGTCGCGTGACAAATTTCCAACAAAGATATTCATAGAGGTACTCCAGAGTGTGACCATCAACGATGGCATGGCCGCCGATGTTCGCGACGCATGCAGCAGAAGGGCGTGATCGGAACCGCGCTAGACTGCCGGACCGGTGCGCCGGATGCGCACCTCGCTTCGGATCATACGCCTCGACGCCGCCCGCCGGTAGCAAAATCTTCCGGGCTTCCCGCGCCGTCCGATCCTCGGATAATCTTGGTCGATGGGCCGCAACAGACTCCCGCAACCGAAACGCGCCGCGTATATCACGCCCGCCGGCGCCGAACGTTTGCGCGCCGAACTCGATCGCTTGTGGCGTGTACAGCGTCCGCAAGTAACCCAAGCGGTGTCCGACGCCGCCGCGCTCGGCGACCGCTCCGAGAACGCGGAATACATCTACGGGAAGAAACAGCTGCGCGAAATCGACCCGCGCATTCGCTTCCTGCAAAAGCGGCTCGATGAGATCGTCGTGGTCGACCGCCCGCCCACCGATCCGAGCCGCGTGTACTTCGGCGCCTGGGTGCGGCTCGAGGATTCAGCGGGGAGAACCTTGGAATACCGCATCGTCGGGCCGGACGAAATCGACACCGACAAAGGTTGGATAAGCATCGACTCGCCGCTCGCGCGCGCTGCTGAAGAAGACGATGGACGACGACGTGTCGGTGGAGTTGCCGACGGGCCGCCGCGACTACACGGTTATCGATGTTCGCTACGATCGGTAGCGGTGGAGCAGCCTTGAAAGCGCAATCGGCCGCGCCGCAATGTTCGTTCGTGACAAAGCGATTCGCCTATTGCGCAGCGGTTGTGGGGCGGATTAGGTACAGCCGTAATCCGCCGCATGGTTGTATTCATTCGGCGCAATGCGCCCCGCTTATTGGGCCGTAAGCGAAATGAGCAGCGCCGCGATGTTTTGCGGCACCACTCTTGGACGGCACGCCGCAAGGCAGCGGAATCCTAATCTTTGGCTTTGTACTTGAACGAGACTTTCACTTTCGCTCGGTACGCTTCGATTTTTCCGTTATTCAGCTGCATGTCCAACTCGGACACCTCCGCGACACGAAGATCCCGGAGCGATTCAGCCGCCCTCTTCACCGCCGCCGCCGCGGCCTTCTCCCACGACTCGCTGCTCGTGCCCACCAGCTCAATTACCTTATAAACGTTTTCGGCCATGTTCTTCTCCTGTGGTTGTCCGCGCTGTGGAATGAAAACCTCTGCCCGCATGACGCCATGCCGTACAGCTGACGGCATCGATCGCCGCTGATTCAAAATCGGAGTGCCGAAGCCAGCGTACGTTTCCGATTATCTCCGATCGGCGGGTCTTCCACGAGCCCCGCGGCAAAATGGCGACGATACGACTTGTAAAAACCCAACGTTCACAGCGAGGGGGCGCGCAGCTCTTGCGCGCGACCCTCTCGACTGTGCGGTTAGCCTGCTCACTCTTGGGCTCGCGCCAGCTCAGCCGCGCCGCCGCGTCAGCGGCGACGTCGGCTGGAGCGCCTTGTCGGTTGCCATTTTTTCGACGAAGTGAAGGCTTGCCATCGTCATGCCTTCCCGCTCATAGAATCGGTGCGCCTCTTTTCTTTGGATTCCTGAGTCTAGGTGCATTTGCTCGCAACCTTCCTTTACGGCCTCCTCTTTGAGCCAAGAAAGCAACTTGGCACCATAGCCCTTCGATCGATGTGCGGGAAGGGTTACAAGATCATCGACATACAGGAAACGCCCCCAAGCCAGATTTTCACCGACTCGAAATCCGGCAACGGCAACCACGCCATTTGGTTCTTGAACGTAGGCGAGCCGATAGCCCGCACTTTCTTGACTCCGGATTCGGGAGAGAAATTGCTCTTCCGCAATGTGAGGGCGAAGCTCCCGCATGACAGGATAGCAAGCAGCAATCTCGGCTTCGGTGGTGGCGACTCGAATGCTCATGATTGTTTTATGTTACGGCACCCAACGCGGAGCTAAGCCGCGAGCGCAGTCAGCGCGAAGCGCTGACGTAGCGAGTCGGCTTGAGCGTCTTGTTGGGCGCATTTATGGTACGGTCCAGACACATAGGTAACACTTTAGTCCGGGGACATAGGTAACAGTTGTATCACACTCACGGGCACCTGAAAGCGAGGTGCCCCATGCCCTGGAGTGAGACGTCACCTATGGACCAGAGAACACAGTTCATCGCCGATTTTCTTCGTGAAGTACTGACAGTCACTGAGTTGTGTGACCTCTACGGGGTCTCGCGCAAGACCGGGTATAAATGGATCGAGCGCTATCTGCGCCAGGGGCCGGCGGGACTGGAAGCGCGCTCCCGCCGGCCCCGGGTCTCACCGAACGCCACGCCCGATGAGACTGTTCAGGCGTTTCTTGCGGTGCGCCGCCGTCACCCCGCGTGGGGCGCGAAGAAGCTCCTCGCGATCGTCCACCAGCGCCGCCCGCGCTTGGGATCTGCCGGGGCGCTCCACCGTCTGCGATATCTTGAGCCGTCACGGGATGAGACCGTAAAAGGAGACCGTAAAAGGGGTCTGACCCCTTTATTTTGTTACTCATCTTCGCCGTGATCTCCAGGCCCAGACGTTCGCAGAGGACGACTTGATTCCTGCTCGGACGAGTTGTGGGCTTCTTCTTAAGAAAATCGAACATACGTTCCCTCAGAAATGCCAAAGGCTTAACGTGTGGCCAAGCGGCGCGGACTACGGTCACAACAAGGAAACACTGCGACATCTCACCGCGCCGGTCTCCAGCTGCGAGTTGGCTACGCTTTAGATTTCACTGTTTGTCGTTTCTTCCAGAGGACATGAATGGCTATCAGCACGATAGCAGCAACAATCTGCGCACCGAGACCGTAAAAGAGACCGTAAAAGGGGTCTGACCCCTTTATTTCCCCGTTATCGATGTTCGCTACGATCGGTAGCGGTGGAGCAGCCTTGAAAGCGCAATCGGCCGCGCCGCAATGTTCGTTCGTGACAAAGCGATTCGCCTATTGCGCAGCGGTTGTG
>DASWLD010000154.1:0-14710 GCA_036396275.1 Burkholderiales bacterium | reverse complement strand
GAATATACGGCCCAATGACGGTTAATTGGGTCATGGAACAACGGTTGTTTTGGAATTCATTTTGAAATCATAGCTCTTCTTATCGCGTCCGAGTCAACCAAGTCGTGATATACGGCAGTCTTGCCGTTGAGCACCCGGCGGACCGTAGAACTGCCGTATAGCATCAATAAACCGTGGGAGGGGAAGCGTTTCGCCATCAGCAAGTTAGATGTGGACCTTTGATTAATCTGTGCTGTGGCTCGTGTCTGTCGGCGCGGAACTGTTTTCATATACAGTAACCGACTAATTTACTATCCGAGGAAGGAGTGGGTGCTCAACGCCTGGGCACAGTTCAATGTCACCGAAACTCGGGGACTTCGCTAACCTGCTTGCGCAAACCGCCAGGCTCAAGCGCCCGCGAGCTTTTTCTTCAGCAGCTCGTTCACTTGCGCGGGGTTGGCCTTGCCGCCGGTCGCTTTCATCACTTGGCCGACGAAATAACCGAACAGTGCTTCCTTGCCGGCGCGGTACTGTTCACGCTGCTTCGGATTCTTCGCGATAACCTCATCGACAATCTTCTCGATCGCGCCCGAATCCGTAATTTGCTTGAGGCCTTTCTTCTCGATCACGTTGTCGGCGTCGCCTTCGCCCGCCCACATTGCTGCGAGAACGTCTTTCGCGATCTTGCCGGAGATGGTGTTGTCGGCGATGCGCTTGAGTAGGCCCGCCATCATGTCAGGCGAAACCGGAGATTGCGTGATGTCCTTATTGTCTCTATTCAGATACCCGCTAAGTTCTCCCGCCACCCAGTTAGCTACCATCTTCGGATCGGCCTGAGATTGCGTTGCAGTCCGTTCGTAGTAATCAGCCATGTCGCCCGATGCGGTCAACACGCTTGCGTCGTATGGCGACAAAACGTATTGGTTCATAAAACGAGTGCGCTTGGCGTCAGGCAGCTCGGGCAGCGTCGCCTCAACCTCGCGTATGAGGGCGTCGTCGATCACGAGCGGTGGCAGATCGGGATCGGGGAAGTAGCGATAGTCCATCGCTTCTTCCTTGCCGCGCATCGAGCGCGTTTCGTCCTTGTCCGAGTCGTACAATCGGGTCTCCTGCACGATCTTGCCGCCCGATTCGAGCAAATCGATCTGGCGTTCAATTTCGTATTCGATCGCCTTTTCGACGAAGCGAAACGAATTCACGTTCTTGATCTCGGCACGTGTGCCGAATGCCACCTGCCCCTTGGGCCGAACCGACACGTTCGCGTCGCAGCGAAACGAGCCTTCCTGCATGTTGCCGTCGCAAATGCCGAGATATACCACAAGCTGGTGCAGCTTCTTCAAATAAGCGACCGCCTCTTTCGCCGAGCGCAGATCCGGTTCCGACACGATTTCGAGCAGCGGCGTGCCGGCGCGATTCAAATCGATGCCGGTCATGCCGTGAAAATCCTCGTGCAGCGACTTGCCGGCGTCTTCTTCGAGATGCGCCCGGGTTACGCCGACGATTTTCTCTTGGCCGTCGACGTCAATGGCAATGCGGCCGGTGGATACGATCGGCAGCTCGTACTGGCTGATTTGATAACCCTTGGGCAGGTCGGGATAGAAGTAATTCTTGCGCGCGAACACCGAACGGTGATTGATCTGCGCCTTGATCGCGAGACCGAACTTCACCGCCATGCGCGCGGCTTCCTTGTTGAATACCGGCAACACGCCGGGCAGCGCGATGTCGACGGCACATGCCTGCGTGTTCGGCATCGCGCCGTAGGTCGTGGACGCGCCCGAGAACGCCTTGCTCTTGGTGAGCAGCTGCGTATGCACTTCCAGGCCGATGACGGATTCCCAGTCCATAAATTCAGATACAAGTTACAAGTTACAAGTAGCAAGGAAAGGCATGCATGCCCTTCGTACACTTCTTGCCACTTGTAACTTGCTACTCGCTACTAACCGAATCCCTCCGGGATTCGGTCGTGCCAATCAGTCGCCTGCTGATAGCGGTGCGCGACGTTGAGCAACCGTGCTTCGTCGAAATACTTGCCGATGATTTGCAAGCCAATCGGTAGGCCTTGCCCATCGAAACCGGCGGGAATCGACATGCCGGGCAACCCTGCCAAGTTCACGGAGATGGTGTAGATGTCGGAGAGATACATCGCCACCGGGTCGTCGGTCTTGGCGCCGAGTTTGAACGCCGTGGTCGGCGACGCCGGACCCATGATGACGTCGCAACGCTCGAACGCGCGGGTAAAGTCATCGGCGATCAGGCGGCGCAGCTTTTGCGCTTTCAAGTAATACGCGTCGTAGTAGCCTGCGGAAAGTGCATACGTGCCGATCATGATGCGCCGCTTCACTTCGGCGCCGAAACCTTCCGCGCGCGTCTTGCCGTACATATCGATGAGGTCGTCGTACTGCGGCGCGCGGTAACCGTAGCGCACGCCGTCGAAGCGCGCGAGATTGCTCGATGCTTCCGCCGGCGCGAGCACGTAGTAGCACGGCACCGCGAGCTTCGAGTTCGGCAGTTCCACGTCGATCGCTTCGGCGCCCAGCTTCTTGAACTCGGCAACCGCCGCCTCCACGGCGCGCGCGACCTCGGCGCTCAAACCTTCTCCGAAATACTCACGCGGCAAGCCGATGCGCAACCCGCGGATATCGTTCGCGAGGGTCGCGGTATAGTCCGGCACCGGACGATCGAGCGAGGTGGAGTCGCGCGGATCGAAACCGGCCATCGCGTTCAGCAGCAATGCGGCATCCTCGGCGGTGCGCGCGATCGGGCCGCCCTGGTCGAGCGAGGAGGCGAACGCGATCATGCCGTAGCGGGACACGCGACCGTAGCTCGGCTTCAGGCCGGTCAGGCTGGTGAGCGATGCCGGTTGGCGAATCGAACCGCCGGTATCGGTGCCGGTGGCGGCCGGCGCGAGCCGCGCGGCGACGGCGGCGACCGAACCGCCGGAACTGCCGCCGGGGACGGTATCTTTGTTCCAGGGGTTCTTCACCGGCCCGTAGAAGGAGGTCTCGTTCGACGAACCCATGGCGAACTCATCCATGTTGGTCTTGCCGAGAATCACCGCGCCCGCGGCGTTGAGCTTTTCGATGACGGTCGCGTCGTACGGGGCAATGAAGTTCGAAAGAATCTTGGAACCGCACGTGGTAAGCCAGCCGTCGGCGCAGAAAATATCCTTCTGCGCGATCGGTACGCCGGTGAGCGCGTCGCCGCTTCCTTGCGCGAGACGCGCATCCGCGGTGCGCGCCTGGGCCAACGATCGCTCCGGATCGACGGTGATGAAAGCGTTGAGATCGCGATATCTATTAATACGGTCGAGAAACGCCCGCGTCAGCTCGACACTGGAAACCTTCCGTGAACGCAGCGCGCGCCCGAGTTCGGCAACGGTTTGCTCGATCATCGGCGACACTTACTCGATGACTTTGGGGACTAAATACAGCCCGGCTTCCACCGCCGGCGCGATCGCCTGGTATTTCACGCGCCGATCGACTTCACTTACCTCGTCGGCACGCAATCGTAGCGGCGACTCGGAAGGATGAGCCATGGGCTGCACGCCTTCGGTATCGACGGCGTTCATCTGCTCGATCAACCCGAGTATCCGGGACAGTTCCTGCGCGTAGTGGGTCGCCTCTTGCGCGCTGATCTGCAGCCGCGCGAGATGTGCTATTTTTTTTACTTGGGTCGTATCGAGTGACATGCGCTACGGGAACTCGGCGTGGCACGGGGTGGTCGGCGGAAGCCGCCGGACGTTACCATATCCCACCTTTTTGTTGAACCCACCAACGGCGGTTGATACATTTAGCCGCTTTACCTATATATTACATTAACTCCGATTCATCCATTTTAAGGTCGGTAAGACACTTCATGTTTAAAGGACTCCGCGGTTTCTTCTCGAGCGATCTTGCGATCGACCTCGGGACCGCCAATACGCTCATTTTCGTGCGTGACAAAGGTATCGTCTTGAACGAACCGTCCGTAGTGGCGATTCGTCAAGAGCACGGCGCGCGCAACAACCGCTCGATACTCGCCGTCGGCCACGAGGCGAAAAAAATGCTTGGCCGCACGCCGGGATCGATTCAAGCGATCCGCCCGATGAAGGACGGCGTGATCGCCGACTTCACCGTCACCGGCGAGATGCTGAAGTTTTTCATTCGCAGAGTTCACGAGAACCGGCTGTTCCAACCGAGCCCGCGCATCATCATCTGCGTGCCGTGCGGCTCGACGCAAGTCGAGCGGCGCGCGATCCGCGAGTCGGCGATCGGTGCCGGCGCGCGCGAGGTTTACCTTATCGAAGAGCCGATGGCGGCGGCCATCGGCGCCGATTTGCCGATCATGGAACCGACCGGCTCCATGGTGCTCGACATCGGCGGCGGTACCAGCGAAGTCGGCGTGATTTCGCTCGGCGGGATCGTGTATTCGCACAGCCTGCGCATCGCCGGCGACAAGATGGACGAAGCGATCATCAGCTACGTGCGCCGCAAGTACGGTTTGCTGATTGGCGACGCCACCGCCGAGCATATTAAGAAGGAAATCGGCACCGCCTGGGACAAGAGCGAACTGCGCGAGCTTGAAATCAAAGGGCGCCATATCGCCGACGGCGTGCCGCGCAGCCAAGTGATCAACAGCAACGAAGCCCACAGCGCGCTGTCGGAATGCCTCGCCGGTATCGTCAGCGCCATCAAGATCGCGCTCGAACAGACGCCGCCCGAGCTTGGCGCCGACATCGCCGAAAAAGGCTTGGTCGTTACCGGCGGCGGCGCGCTGCTGCGCGACATGGATCGCATGCTCGGCGAGAAAACCGGGTTGCCCATCATCATTACGGAAGATCCGCTGACCTGCGTCGTACGCGGTTGCGGCCGAGCGCTGATCGAATCCGAAAAGCTAAGCGACGTGTTCGTGCACGAGTAACGGCACACCTTGGTTTGCTGGGCGCGCTGTTCGCGCCGCCACTGCCGGCGACCGCCCAGCTATCGTTATTAGGTATCAGCCCTCAATATGAACCGCGCGAGCGAACTGCCTCCCCTCTCCCTTCGGGAGAGACCGCATGACGCCGCAGGCGTCACGAATTGTGCCCCTTTTCTTCCCTCACCCCTTACCCTCTCCCGGTGGGAGGGGGGCGCTCTTGCGCATCCTGCGCTCGCGACATTCGCACATCCCTGTGCAGCAGAGTTGGTTCGCTTGTGCGGTTCATGGGCAGGGCAAGGAGTGAGGGAGGAAACCGCTCGATGCATGCTTACAGTTCGTTCGTAGAGGTTGTGACCAAGCGGTCTCCCCCATGATTACGGCATTCGGCAAGTCCTTCCACGGGCCGTCGGCGCTGACGCGCTTCGTGCTGCTCGCGCTTCTATCCGCGGCGCTCATGATCTTCGATCACCGCGGACAGCAGCTGCAACAACTGCGCGCCGCGCTGATGGTGGTGGTTTATCCCATCCAAGTCGCCGCCGGCATTCCGGTGGACGTGTACAACGGGCTTGTTGCCGTTTTCACCACCGACAAAGAACTGAAAGAACGTAACCTCGCGCTCGAGGTCGAACGCCAGCAGTTGCACGTGCGGCTGCAACAGTTCGAGGCGATCGGACGCGAGAACGACCGGCTGCGCGCCATGCTTGGCGCCGCGTCGCGCGTGGCTGATCGTGTGCTGGTCGCTGAACTCATGGAGGTAAGTCTTGAACCGTTCTCGCGCCGGCTGCTCATACGGCGCGGCGCGCGCGACGGAGTGTACATCGGACAACCGGCGATCGATGCCTACGGAATCGTCGGGCAAGTGACGCAGGTGGCGCCCCACGTCAGCACGATAACGCTCATCACCGACCCGAGCCACGCGATTCCCGTGCTCGACAATCGCAGCGGCTTGCGCACGGTGGCGTACGGCTCCGGCGATCAGGACGAATTGACGGTGCCGTACTTGAGCCGCGTTGCCGATATTAAGGAAGGCGATCTGCTGGTCAGTTCGGGCATGGGCGGTGTTTTTCCCGCGGGTTATCCCGTCGCCACCGTGACCGCGATCGCCAATGATCCGCGCGAGGGCTTTTTACGAATTCGCGCCAGGCCCGCCGCGCAGCTCAACCACGGCAAGCAGGTGCTGCTGATCCAAGCCACGCCCGCGGCCGAAAAACCGAAGACGCCATGAATCCGGGCGACCCGACACGCGGCCGCTTGATTCTGATCGCGATCTTCGGCGTGGCGCTTCTGATGAATGTGCTTCCCGGTCCAACCTGGGCCGAGCCGTTCATTCCCGATTGGGTCGCGCTGACGCTCATCTACTGGTGTATGGCCGCTCCGCAGCGCATCTCCGTCGGCGTCGGCTGGACGCTCGGCCTGTTGCTCGACGTGCTCTACGGTTCGCTGCTCGGTCAACACGCACTCGCGAAAGCGGTGATCGCTTTTCTCACCGTGCGCCTGCATCCGCAACTGCGAATGTTCCCGCGCTGGCAACAGGCGGTCAGCGTGTTCGTGCTGCTCGTCATTAACCAGCTCATCGTCACCTGGATTCGCGGCGCGACCGATCAAGCGCCGGGCAGCGCCGCGTATTGGACGCCGAGCATCGTCGGCATGCTCGCCTGGCCGTGGCTCTTCGTCATACTGCGCGACCTGCGCCGACGATGGCAGTTGAGTTGATGTGCTCATCCTCTGAAGAAAATCCGCAGATGAACGCAGATCGAATATGAGTGATAAACGTAGATGTATTTGTTATTAAGTTTTTCCGCGAGTTATCCGCGTTCATCTGCGCTGTTATCCGCGTTCATCTGCGGATTCTTCGATTTCGATGCTTAATATCCCGATAAAGGACTACCTGCGCGAGACACGGATTTTCAATACGCGCCTCGGTTGGGCTGCCGTCGGCGTCGCGGTGCTGACAGTGACTCTGCTCACGCGCATCGTTTACTTACAGGTGTTCGATTACCGCCATTACGCGACGCTGTCGCAATCCAACCGCGTCAAACCGGTGCCGGTGCCGCCGGCGCGCGGGCTGATTCTTGGCCGTAACGGCGTCGTGCTGGCGCAAAACTTTCCCGTGTATACGCTCGACATCGTACCGGAACAAGTCGACGACATGGGCGAACTCATCGCCGAGCTGAGTAAATGGGTACGCATCACCGACGGCGACGCGGAGAGTTTCCAAAAACTACGGCGGGAGCGGCCGAGCTTCGAAAGCTTGACGCTGCGTTCGTATTTGAACGAAGAAGAAGCGGCGCGCATCGCGGTGCGCCTGCCGTTTCTGAACGGCACCGAATTGCGCGCACGGCTGCAGCGCCACTACCCCCTCGGTGGGCTCGCGGTGGCGGCGCTCGGCTACGTCAGCCGGATCAGCGAGCAGGACTTCGATCGCATCGACAAGACCGAATATCGCGGGCTGCAACAGATCGGCAAACTTGGCCTGGAGGCGACGTACGAGCCTCTGCTGGTCGGTCGCGTCGGCGTTGAGAAGGTCGAGATCAACGCCCACGGCCGCGGCCTGCGCACGCTCGAACGCATCGCGCCGATGGCGGGGCGAAACCTCCATCTCAATCTCGATGCCAAAGCACAAGCCGTCGCCGAACAAGCGCTCGGCAACAGGCGCGGCGCCGTGGTGGCGGTCGAGCCGGCCACCGGCGCGGTGCTGGTGTTCGCGAGCACGCCGACGTACGACGGGAACGCCTTCGTCAACGGTATCGATCCAGTGTCGTACCGCGCGCTGCTCGAAAACCCCGACAAACCCTTGATCAATCGCGCACTGAACGGTCAATACGCCCCGGGCTCGACCATCAAGGCCTTCCTCGGCTTGGCCGATCTGGAAGCGGGCGACTCGATCGACATGAACCGCCAGGTCTTCTGCGATGGTTCGTACAACCTGCCGGGCAGCGCGCATCAGTTTCGCGACTGGAAGCGCGGCGGCCACGGCGCCGTCACCTTGCATGAAGCGATCGTGCAGTCGTGCGATGTCTATTTCTATCGTCTGGCGGTGGCGCTCGGTGCGGAACGGATCGCGAACTTCTTAGCGCCGTTCGGCTTCGGCCGCCCCACCGGCGTCGATCTGCCGGGCGAGTCCAGCGGTCTGCTGCCGTCACCCCAATGGAAGCGCGAACGCGGACAGACCTGGTATCCGGGCGACACCGTGGTGATCGGCATCGGCCAGGGCCTCTTGCTGGCCACGCCGCTTCAATTGGCGGCGGCGGTCGCGACCATTGCCAATCGCGGCATCCGCATGCAGCCGGAAATTCTTCACGCGCATTCCGATCCGCGCGATGGCAGCGAGATCGCCGTCGACCCCGTCGCGGCCGACGCCGTGCCGGTGAAGGATGCGGGCCACTGGGATCGACTGACACAGGATTTGGTCGCGGTCGTGCATTCCGATCGCGGAACCGCGCGCGGCATCGGCTGGAACGCGCCGTACCGCATCGCCGGCAAGACCGGCACGTCGCAGGTGAAGGCCATCGCCCAAGGCGCGCGCTACGACGAGAAAGAAACACCCGAGCGATTGCGCGACCACGCGTTGTTCATCGCATTCGCGCCCGCGGAAGCGCCGAAAGTCGCCATCGCCGTCGTCATCGAAAACGGCGGGCACGGTAGCAGCGCCGCCGCACCGGTGGCTCGCAAGGTAATGGATCAAATTATTCTCGGCGCGCCGGCCGGGCCGGCGCCGGTGGCGTCCCGGGCCGCGCCGCCGCGCGCCGAACAAGAGGAATAGCGATGGGTCCGTCGCGATCGCACCTCGACAAACCGCTGCTCTACGCGCTGCTGCTGCTCGCCGCGGTGAGTCTCGCCATCGTCTACAGCGCGAGCGCAAGAGACGCGAGCGTGACCATCGCACATTTCGTGCGCATGGTGCTCGGGTTCCTGGTGTTAGTGGGCGTCGCGCAACTGCGGCCGGAACTGATCGAGCGTCTGGCGCCGTGGTTGTTCGGACTCGGGCTCCTGCTGTTGGCCGCGGTTCTCGGTGTCGGCGCGATCAGCAAGGGCGCGCAACGTTGGCTTGGACTCGGCGGATTGCGCTTTCAGCCGTCGGAGATTATGAAAGTCGCCGTTCCGCTCATGCTGGCTTGGTATCTATCGCGCGGCGGTCTTCCGCCGTCGTGGCCGCGGGTTGCGATCGCCCTCGTCATCACGCTGGTGCCGTCCGCGTTGATCGTGCGGCAACCGGACCTCGGTACGGCGCTGCTCGTCGCCGCATCCGGCTTGTTCGTTTTGTTTCTCGCCGGTCTGCAAAAACGTTTCATTTTCGGCGCCTTGGCGTTGGCGGCGGCGGCCGCGCCGTTCCTGTGGGGCCGTCTGCAGCCCTATCAGCGCAGTCGCATACTGACGCTGTTCGATCCACAAGCCGATCCCCTCGGAACCGGCTATCACACGATTCAATCGGTCATCGCGCTCGGCTCCGGTGGGTTCTACGGAAAGGGCTGGCTCAACAGCACGCAAGCGCATCTCGAATTTCTGCCGGAATCGTCGACGGATTTTATTTTTGCCGTCTTCGGCGAGGAGTTCGGCCTGGTCGGCATCCTGCTCGCCATCATCTTGTACGGCTTCATCGCCGGGCGCGCGCTCTTGATCGCATTCTACGCGCAGGACAGCTTCTCGCGGTTGCTGGCGGGCGGAATCGCGCTTGAATTCTTCATTCAATCTTTTGTCAACATCGGCATGGTCGCGGGTATCTTGCCGGTCGTCGGCGTACCGCTGCCGATGATGAGTTACGGCGGCAGCTCGATCGTCACGCTGCTCGCCGGTTTCGGTATGCTCATGAGCATCCAAACGCATCGCAAGATCGTTGAGTTTTAGACGACCAATCCGCAAATGAACGCAAATTTCAACGGAGATACACGCAGATTCGATTTGATATGAACTCGATTCCGAAAAATCATCCGCGTTCATCTTTCATATTTCACAATCTGCGTTCATCTGCGGACGCAGTCAGCGACATGAAACGACTGACTATCGCATCCACGGTGGCACTGCTCGCCGTGCTCGCTTCGCCGGCGCAGGCGGTGTCGGTCGCCGAGTATCCGGCGCTCGCCGGTTTGATCGACTCACTGGCGACTGAGCATGGCTTCGATCGCGGCGCGCTCGAACGGCTGTTTGCCGGTGCGTCACTGCAACCGCAGGTGATCGCCGCCATCAGCCAGCCCCACGAAGCCGCGCCGTGGCATGTATACCGGCGCGGCTTTCTGAACGAAGAGCGAATCAAACTCGGCGCGCGTTTCTGGCGCATGAACCGCGACACGCTCGCGCGCGCCGAACGCGTCTACGGCGTACCGCCGGAATTGATCGTCGCGATCATCGGAGTGGAAACTCGCTACGGTATTCATCAGGGAAGCCATGCGGTGCTCGATTCGCTGTTGACGCTGACGCTCGACTACCCGCGGCGCGCGGATTTTTTCCGCAAGGAGCTCGGCCAGTTCCTTCTCCTGACGCGCGAATTGGGAATCGACCCGAGCGGCGTTAAAGGGTCTTACGCCGGCGCGCTCGGTATTCCCCAGTTCATCGCGAGCAGCTATCGCCGTTACGCGGTCGATTTCGACGGCGACAGTCGACGCGATCTATTCGACGACAACGTCGACGCCATTGGCAGCGTCGCCAACTTTCTGAGCCTGCACGGCTGGGCCCCGGGGCAGCCGATCGTCGATGCGGCGCGCGTGCCGGCGGCTCGCACCGCCTGGCTGGCCCAGCGAGCGGCCGAACCGCTGCTCACCCTGCGCCAATGGCACACGTACGGCGTCGAGCCCGCGCGTAACGGCGGCGCCCCCGCGGCGGCGACCGACGGTGCCGACCGTGCGGCGGCGTTGATCACGCTGCAAGGCGAATCGGGCCCGCTGTATCATTTTGGCTACGAGAATTTTCTCGTAATCACTCGCTATAATCGCAGCCATAATTACGCCATGGCGGTCTACGAGCTTGCGCGGATGATTCGGGCGCGATATCAATTGGAGTCATGAATACCGGTTTTCTTACCCGTTCCGCGGCCGTGGCCGCCGTGTTCGCCGTGGGCGCGTGCAGCAGCGTCCCGCGCGGCGGTTATTTCGAAGACGACGGTCCGCAAGCACGTCCGCCGATCGACGTGATGCAAGTGCCGGACGCCGTGCCGCGCGACGAGCCGTTGAGCGGAAACGGCAACAAGCCTTACACGGTTTTCGGCGTCCACTACACGCCGCTCGCGCAGGCGCGCGGTTATCGCGAACGCGGTGTCGCGTCTTGGTATGGGCGAAAATTTCACGGCCGGCGCACGTCGAGCGGTGAACCCTACGACATGTACGCGATGACGGCGGCGCATCGCACGCTCCCGTTGCCGTCGTACGTGCGGGTGCGCAACTTACAAAACGGCCGCAGCGTCGTGGTGCGCGTCAACGATCGCGGGCCGTTCCTGCACAATCGTTTGATCGATCTGTCGTACACCGCCGCCGCGCGCCTCGGCGTGCTCGGCACCGGCACCGCCTTGGTCGAAATCGAGAGCGTGACCCCCGGCGCGCCGGCCGCGACCGTCGCGAGCACCCAGGGCGTACAAGTCATCGGCACTGCATCGGCCGCGGCGCTCGATGCGGCGCCTCCACGGCTGTCGGTGCAGGTCGGCGCGTTCAGCCGCTACGAGAACGCGACCAACCTTCGCGACCGCTTGCAGCGCGCCGGCTTCGCTCCGATTTATATTAATAACCCTAGCGCCGGGACGGTCGGCGATGGCGCGGCGATCTATCGGGTACGCATTGGGCCCCTGGCCACGGTTGAGCAGGGTGATCGCATGGTCAGCGACGTCGCGCGTTACGGAATCGCCGACGCACTGCTCGTGGTCGATTGACGCACGCACGGCGTGCACGCTCCTCCCACGTCCATGAGCGCAATCCGCCCGCTTTTCGCATTCGCACTGGCGCTATTGCCGTTGAGCGGTCTGGCGCTCGAAACCGCACCGAAAGTCCCGGCGCAAGCCTGGTTGCTGGTCGACTATACGACCGGCGACATACTCGCCGGGCATAACGCGGAACGCCGCCTGCCGCCGGCAAGCCTCACCAAGCTCATGACCGCGTACCTCGTCTTCGAGCGACTCAAAGCCGGCCGCATTCATTTGACCGACGTCGTTACCATCAGCCCGGAGGCAATCAAGGCGCGCGGTTCGCGCGTGCCGCTGAAAGCCGGCATGCAAGTCAGCGTCGATGACCTGGTGAAAAGCATGCTGGTGCGATCGGCCAACAACGCCGCCGCCGCGCTCGCCGAGCACGTCGCCGGCAGCGAACCGGCGTTTGTCGAGCAGATGAACGCCCGCGCCCGGGCCTGGGGACTCGACGGCACGACCTTCGTCAACAGCACCGGCCTCGACCGGCCCGGCCATCTGTCGAGCGCGTACGATCTGAGCCGCATTGCCGCGGCGTTGATTCGCGATTTCCCGGAGTACTACGGATGGTTTTCGTTGCGCGACTACACGTTCAACGACCGTTCGGTGCACAACAGCAACGCACTGCTGTTGCGCGACGACACGGTCGACGGCATGAAGACCGGCTACACGCGCCACGCCGGCTGGTGTTTGGTGTCATCCGCCAACCGTGGACAAATGCGGCTGATCGCCACCGTGCTCGGCGCGCCAAGCAATCGCACGCGCGTCCTGTCGAGCCAACGGCTGCTCGAGTACGGTTTCCGCAACTTCGAAACCCATTTGCTGTTCGCGGCGAACCGCCCCGCGGCCGAGGCACGTGTGCGGCTTGGCGAGAGTGCCGTCGTACCGCTCGGGTTTGCCGAGAACCTCTACCTCACGCTCCCGCGCGGCGTTTACCCGCGGCTGCAAACTCGGGTGGAATTCAACGACGACCTACAAGCACCGGTACGCGTCGGCGAGCCGCTCGGCCGCCTGACGCTGCAACTTGACGATAACGTGTTCGGCGAATACCCGCTGGTCGCCCTCAAGGCCGTCGACGCCGGGGGCATGGTGGAGCGCACGCTCGATCATTTGCAGCTTTGGCTGCACTAGTCGACGTACGTTTTTCGACACATGCACAATTTTCGCCTGGTGTATTTGAACGGCGAGTTTATGCCGCCGGAACGCGCGATGGTCTCCGCGTTCGATCGCGGTTTCGTGTTCGGCGACGGGGTGTACGAAGTCATTCCGGTGTTCGGTCGCCGGCTGTTCCGTCTGCCGCATCACCTGGCCCGCTTGAGCCACAGTCTCACCGAGGTGCGGCTGCCCAATCCGTTGAGCGCGCGCCAGTGGGAAGAAGTTCTCACACGCCTGATCGAGGCAATTCCCGCCGACGATCAGTCGGTATATCTGCAAATCACTCGCGGCCCGGCGCCGCGCGACCACGCGTTCCCCGCGGACGTGCAGCCGACCGTGTTCGCGTACGCGCAGCCGAGCAAGCCGGCGGCGCCGGAAGTCTTGGCGCAGGGTATTGCCACCGTCACCGTCGCCGACATACGTTGGCTGCGTTGCGACATCAAAGCGACGGCATTGCTGGCCAACGCCATGTTGCGCCAACAGGCCGCGGATCGCGGCGCCGTCGAAGCGCTGTTGATAAGGGACGGCATGGTCACCGAGGGTGCCGCCAGCAACATCTTCGTCGTTCGCGGCGGTGCGCTTTATACCGCTCCAAACGGTCCGTTCATCCTGCCCGGCATTACACGCGATTTGGTACTCGAACTGGCGCATGCCCACGCGATTCCCGCGCACGAACAGTCGCTGCCCGAATCGGCTTTGTTCGATGCCGAGGAAATCTGGATCACCAGCTCCATGCGCGAGATTCTGCCGGTGACACGTCTGAACGATCGCGCGGTCGGGAGCGGCAAACCGGGACCGCTGCATGCGCGTGTGTATGCGCTATACCAAGACTACAAGCGCGTTATAACGGCAGTAGCAAGTAACGGCAGTAGCAAGTGACAAGTAGCAAGTAGTAAGAAGGAGGCGTCCTGGCTACTTGTCACTTGCTACTTGTCACTTGCTACTTGTAACTAGTAACTAGTAACTAGTAACTAGTAACTAGTAACTAGTAACTTTGGATTGATCATGTCCCCGCGAATGCCGTGCATTGTTCGACGCCTCGGAGCCGTGCCGTATGAGGCGGCGTTCGAGCGCATGCGCGCATTCACGTCGACGCGTTGCGCCGACACGCCCGATGAACTCTGGCTGCTCGAACATCCGCCCGTCTACACCCTCGGTGTGCGCGCGCGCCATCGGCCGGTGCGCCCGGCGAACGACGTGCCGGTCGTCGTTAGCGATCGCGGCGGCGGCATCACCTATCATGGTCCCGGACAACCGGTGATCTACGTGCTGTTCGATCTTGCCCGTCGTGGCCTTGGCATTCACACGTTGGTGCGCACGCTTGAACAGGCGGTCGTCGACATGCTCGCCGAACTCGATATCGCTGCCACGCGACGTGCGCGCGCACCGGGGGTTTACGTCAACGACCTCAAGATCGCTTCGCTCGGCCTGCGCGTGCGCGCGGGGCGCAGCTACCATGGCCTGGCCTTCAACGCGCGTATGGACTTGGCGCCGTTTCACGCGATCGATCCGTGCGGTTATCCGGGCTTGCGCATGACCCAACTCTGCGAATGGCGGCCGGACATCGACCCGCGAGACGCCGGCGAGCGCTTGGCTGCGCAGGTACGGCGACGGCTGGAGTATACTGACAACACCAAGCCGTCGAATACGCCGACCGATGTCGCACTTGAGTTCAACACCAGACGCTGATGCGGTACGCGACGGGAAGGGCGCGGGAAAAACCGCGCGCATTCCGATCAAAGTTCAGCCCCGCGAACCGCTGAAAAAACCCGCGTGGATCCGCGCGCGCGCGCCGAC
>DASWLD010000153.1:0-7448 GCA_036396275.1 Burkholderiales bacterium | reverse complement strand
CTGCTTTGGTTTAATCGCATCGTCTAGCATCCCGGTATGCGCGCGTGGCGGATTCGATTCGCGTCGATCCGAACGGCTGGCCGGGCAGTTCCCTCGTCGTTCTATGTGCTTAGTTTTCGATCCAACAGCAAGTTCAGCGCGAAGCGCACGCCGAATCCGGTAACGTCGGTGGGAATGTGCGCCAAGCCCCCTTTGTTGTTTCCGCTCGCCAGGTCGACGTGTACCCACCCGATCTGTTTCGGCACGAAGCGCCGTAAGAACAACGCCGCGAGAATATGATCCGCATTGCCGTCGACCGTGCATTGCTTCACGTCGGCGATGTCGCTCTTCAGCAGCTCGTCGTAATCGGTCGGCAGCGGAAACGGCCAGACGCGTTCGCCCGACGCTTCACCCGCGTCGATCAGCGTCGAAATCCAATCGCGGCGGTTTGTTAAGACCCCGCTCATGCGGGTACCGAGCGCGCCGATGCAGGAACCCGTCAATGTCGCGTAGTCGATAATGAGGCGCGGGTTCGCGCGCGCGGCGAGCGTCAACGTGTCGGCCAAGACCATGCGGCCTTCGGCGTCGGTGTGCACGATCTCTATCGTCGTGCCGCTCGCCGACGTGATGACTTCGTTCTGCCGATACGCCTTCGGGCCGATGTGGTTCTGCGCCAACGCCAGCCAGCAATCCACCGGAAAGTCGACCTTCAATTCCGACAGCGCCAGCAGCGTACCCAGGGCGACCGCACTGCCTTCCATATCCTCGTGCATGCCGTGCATGTGCTTCGCGCTCTTCAGATTGGTGCCGCCGGTATCGAAGCAAATGCCCTTGCCAACGAGCGCGACCGGCGTCTGTTTCGATGCCCGGCGCGGTGAATAACGCAAATGCAAGATCCCGGCGTCCGGTTTGGGGCTGCCTTGCGCGACGGCGATGAACGCGCCGGCGCCGAGGCGCTGTAGTTTTTTCATATCGGAGAACTCACTGCGCCACCCGAACGTTCGCGCAAGCTTCTGGGCTTCGCGCCGATAGCGATCGGGCGTGAGTTCATTCGGAGGCAGCGCGGTGAGGTGGCGCGCCAGATTGTTCCCCCGGGCCGCGGCGATCGATCGTGCGCTGACGGACTCGCCCATCGACCCGTACGCCACGAGGCGTTTCAACGGTCTCGATTTGTCCGGCGCGCTTTTGAAGCGAGGCATTTCGAAACTCGCCGCCAGCGCGGCCGCGATCAACGCCTCGAGCGCGCCGTCGCGCGTGTTTGCATCGAACCCCGTTGTTGCCAGCGCGAGGCTTTCGGAACATTGTTCCATTTGGGCAGCGACGAGCTTGCGGGCGATCGTCAATCGATCGAACGCGCTGGCGCCCGATTTGAGTGCAGCGAGCGCGATACGCGTGCCGCGTCGATTGGGAAGATCCGTAATGAAAGGCGATCCGCCGTCGAGCTTATAATTCGCTCGCTGCATGCGTTCTTCGATCTCACGACCGTAGGGCAGGCCGCGCAGGCGCACGCGCTCCGGTGCCAGCAACAAGGCCACTGCGCTGTACCCGTCCAGTTCCCCAAGCGAGAGGTCGCCGCGCCGCGACTCGATTTTCGGCGTACGGAGTTGTTCGACTATCGTTGCCATGATGATGCGTTCGTGCCGTGTCGCTTGCCTTGATTTGTGGAAACAAAAAACCGATCATACCGCGCGCGGCCCGATCGGCGCACGAACGCGGCGAATCGACCCCGTGCGCGGCAGCTGCAAACTCTCTTTTTGTGCGCTAATCTTCAAGGACACGCATGAACCCCGCCGACCAAAAACGAATCCTGCGCGAGTTGATCTTCTATCGGCGCTTCGAGGAGCGTTGCTTCGAAGCGTACATGGAGCACAAGGTCGGCGGATTCCTGCACCTCTATATAGGGCAAGAAGCCGTGGCTACCGGCGTGTTGGAAATGGCGCGCCCCGGCCACGACTATGTCATCACCGGCTACCGCGATCACATTCATGCGATCAAATCGGGGGCGCCGGCGCGTGAAGTCATGGCCGAGCTGTACGGTAAAGAGACCGGCTCGTCGCGCGGCCGCGGCGGTTCGATGCACATCTTCGATCCGAATGTGAAGTTCATGGGCGGCTACGCGCTGGTGGGCGAGCCGTTTCCGCTCGCCGCCGGTCTGGCGCTCGCCTGCAAACACAAGAAGACCGACCAGATCGCGATCTGCTTTCTCGGTGACGGCGCGAACAACCAGGGCACGTTCCATGAAACCTTGAACATGGCGTCGCTGTGGAAGTTGCCGGTGCTGTTCGTGTGCGAAAACAATCTGTACGCGATCGGAACCCGCATCGACCGATCAACGGTGGTCACGGATCAATACAAGCGCGTTTCCGGTTACAACATTCCGTCGAGTCAGCACGACGGCCAGGACATCGAAATTGTCATGGACTCTGCGAAAAAGGCGGTCGAGCACGTGCGCAGCGGCAAGGGGCCGTATTTCATCGAATATCTTACGTATCGACTGCGCGGCCACTCCATGTCGGACAAGACCGCCGCGTATCGCAGCAAGGAGGAAGAGCAGAAGTGGCAGGCGCGCGATCCGATTAAGGTCTATGGCGACAAGCTCAAGAAAGCCAAGATCGTCACCGACGCCGACATCAAGGCGCTCGAACGCGAAATCCACGAAGAAATCGAGAACGACGTGATCAAGTTCGCCGAGCAAAGCCCGCCACCGCGCGTCGAGGACTTGAACAAGTACGTCCTCGACGACAACCCCGATCCACGCTGGATCGGACCGCTGCAGAATCAGTGAAAAGTGAAAAGTGAAAATTTCGAAATCGGCCTCTTTCACTCTTTCACTTTTAACTTTTCACTTTTAACTTTTCACTGAGGTTTCCCCATGGCCGAAATGCACTACTGGGAAGCGATACGCCGGGCGCACGACGAGGAGCTGGCGAATGACCCGAACGTGATCGTGATCGGCGAGGACGTCGGTGTCGTCGGCGGCACGTACAAGGCGACGCTCGGGTTGTACCAGAAGTACGGTGAGAATCGGGTGATCGACACGCCGATCTCGGAAAACTCCTTCATGGGTATCGGTATCGGCGCGTCGATGGCGGGGTTGCGGCCGATCGTCGAGATCATGTCCATCAACTTCGCGCTGCTCGCGCTCGACACGCTCATCAACGCCGCCGCGAAAATTCGCTACATGTCGGGCGGGCGCGTCAGCTGTCCGTTGGTGATGCGCACCCCGGGCGGCACGGCGCATCAGCTGGCGGCGCAACATTCGGCGCGCTTGGCGCGGTTGTTCATGGGTACGCCGGGACTGCGCGTGGTCACGCCGCGCAGCCCGCTCGATGCCTGCGGCATGTTGAAGAGCGCGATCCGCTGCAACGACCCGGTGATCTTCATCGAACACGAACGCATGTACAACATGCGCGAAGAAGTGCCGGACAAGGAATTCTTCCGTCCGCTCGAAGGCGCCGAAATCGTTCGCCGCGGCACCGACATCACCCTCATCGGTTACAACCTGAGTCTGCAATTGTGTTTGGAAGCGGCCAAGCGCCTGGACAAGGACGGCGTCAGCGCCGAGGTGATCGACCTGCGCGCGTTGAAGCCGCTCGACCGCGAGACCATCCGGCGCTCCGTGGAAAAGACGCATCGCGTGCTCGTGGCGGAAGAGGACGAAGGGCCGGTCGGCACCGGCGCCGAAATCATGGCAACCGTGATCGAGGAGTGTTTCTTCGCGCTCGATGCGCAGCCCGTGCGCATCCACGCGGCCGACGTTCCGGTGCCGTACGCCGAGAATCTGGAAAAAGCCGCGATCCCCGACGTCGAGGACGTTTATCGCGGTGCGCTTAAAGTCATGGGAAAAATCTGAAAAACAGTGAAAAGTGTAAAGTTAATAGTGAAAAGTTAAACGACGGAAGCTTCCCGCTTTTCACTTTACACTTTTCATTTTTCACTTTTCACTGAGGTTTCATGGCCGAACCCTATGTAATCAAAATGCCCAAGCTCTCGGACACCATGACCGAGGGCACGCTGGTCACGTGGGAAAAGCAACCGGGCGATCCGATCACGCGCGGTTCCGTGGTTGCCACGGTCGAAACCGATAAGGCGATCATGGATGTCGAAGTGTTTCGAGAAGGTTATCTATCCGGTCCGCTGGTTGCCGCCAACAGCACCGTTCCCGTCGGTCAGCCAATCGCCTACATCGTCTCGAGCAAGGATGAGGCAAAAAGCGGCGACGCACCGGCACCGCAAGTCGCCAAGGAACCCGAAACGGTCGCCGCCGCCACCGAACCCGCGCACTTCGATGCTTACGGCACGAAAAAACCGAAAACCCACATCCCGGCGATGCCGCACGGCGCCACACCGGCGCCGCGACCGCGCCAGGGCCGCGCCACGCCGTACGCGCGCCAGCTCGCGGGCGCGCATGGTATCGACATCAACAGCCTGATCGGCAGCGGCGCGGGCGGATTGTTGCTCGCCGCCGACGTGCTTGCGCCGCGCACGCCGCCCGGTATGGCGAAGCGCATCTTTCAGGTGCCGGGCATCGGCCGGCCGATGGATGCGATGGAAAAAGCGGTCGCGCACAACATGGAGTACTCGGTCTCCATGCCGCTCTTTCGCGTCACCGTCGCGATCAATCCGGATAAATTGACGGCCGCGGCGAAGCAGGCCGGCTACTCGCTCACCGTCGCGCTGGCCAAGGCCGCCGGCCACGCGATTCAGAAATTCCCGCGCGTCAACGCGACCTACCAGCACGAGGATCGCATCGTCGAGCGCGAGCAAATCGACGTCGGGCTCGCGGTCGAGACGGAAGGGATGGGCCTGGTGGTGCCGGTGTTGCGCGACGTCATGCACAAGACGCTCAAGCAACTGAATGACGAGTGGAAAGATTTGGTTGCGCGCGCCCGCGTGAAACGGCTGAAGCCGCAGGAATACTCGAACCCGACGTTTTCGATCTCGAATATGGGCATGCTCGGCGTCACGCACTTCGACGCGCTGCCTTCGCCCGG
The DNA here is from genome assembly GCA_036396275.1 of Burkholderiales bacterium. Classification (GTDB taxonomy): domain Bacteria; phylum Pseudomonadota; class Gammaproteobacteria; order Acidiferrobacterales; family Sulfurifustaceae; genus JACQFZ01. The sequence continues at coordinate 2,475 of DASWLD010000153.1, read as the reverse complement.
CACCTCGGCGATCTTTGCCATCGCCACGCGCGGCGCCGACGGGATGATGCCGGTCACCATCACCGCGGATCACCGCATAGTCAACGGCGCCGACGCCGCGAAGTTTCTCAATTACTTTAAGCAAGTGGTCGAAGGTCCGGACGCGTGGTTCGCCGGCGGCCAACCTGCGATAGGCGCGGCGGCCGCGCCGGCGCTGGCGCCCGGCCAATGGGACTACGACGTCGTCGTTATCGGCGGCGGCCCCGGCGGCGAGGATTGCGCGCGCGATCTCGCCGATCACGGCAAGAAGGTGTTGATGGTGAACGACGCGCCGCTCCCCGGCGGCGAATGCTTGTGGCGCGGCTGCATTCCATCGAAAGCGTGGCGCGCGGGCGCCGATCGCATGCGCGATCGCGCGCACGATTCACTCCTCGGTGTGCTCGGTACCAATAAGCCGAAACTCGACTACAAGTTGCTCGAAAAGCACCGCCGCGGCGTGCTGCAAGCCCGCGGCGACATGGCGTTCAAGACCGACAAAGGCATGAAGATCGAGATACGCCAAGGCTTTGCGCGCTTCGACGGTCCGAACAGCATCACGATCGACACGAGCGGCAATGTGAAAGATCCGTTCGTGCGCGCCAAGATTCCCGGCGACGCACAGGGCAGTGCTGGGGCCGCGGGAGGGGCGGCCAAGAAGGTCGAACGCGTGACATTCGGTGCCTGCGTGATCGCGGCCGGCGCGCCGCCGTTCGTGCCGCCGATTCCGGGTGCCGATTCGAAGGGCGTGCTGACATCCGACACGGTGTGGGATTTGAAAGGTCCGCCGAAGCGCCTAGGCATCATCGGCGCCGGCGCGATCGGATTGGAGATGGCGCAGATATTCGCGGACTTCGGATCACAGGTGACCGTCGTCGAAATGCTGGACCGCGTGTTGCCGGAAATGGACGCGGAGATTTCGAAGAATCTCGCCGAGCTGTTGAAGCAGCAGAAGAGCCTGGCCGTCTTCACGTCGGCGAAGGTCGGCAAGATCGCCGGCAAGCCGGGTGCGATGACACTTTCTTACAGCGACAGCGCCGGCAAGAACGCGAACTACAAATGCGACTACGTGCTCGTCGCGACCGGCAAACGACCGGTCCTCGGCCCGCTCGAATTGGACAAAGCCGGCGTCATCGCCGAACGCGGCGCGATAAAAGTCAGCCAAACCTGCCGCACCAACGTCGCGCACATCTACGCCGTCGGCGACGTGAACGGCGGTTTGATGCTCGCGCACACCGCCGCCGCCCAAGGCCGCGTCGCCGCGCAATCGATCCTCGGCGAGCGCGCCGTGTACAACCAGGACAAGGACTGCGGCGTGATCTTCACGCGCCCGCAAGCGGCGTTCGTCGGCTTGACCGTCGAGCAGGCGAAAGCCAAAGGCATCGACGCGCTCGAAGTGAAAATGCCGATGAGTATCGACGCCAAAGCCATGATCACCGGCGAAACCGACGGCTTCATCAAGCTCGTCGCCGATAAAAATTCCCATCGTATCGTCGGCGTGCATTTCTTGACCGATCACGCCGACACGCTGATCGGCGAAGCCGTGATGATGGTCTCCGGCGACATGACGCTGGAACAAATAGGGCAGGCAATTCATCCGCACCCGACGCAGACGGAACTGTTCGGGGAAATGGCGAGGAGGCTGCTCGCGCGGTTGCGGCGCAGCGCGAAGGTAGCAGCAAAGTAGCGCGATAACTATGTAGCCCGGATGAAGCGAAGCGCAATCCGGGTTATCTTAATCCATGGTCAACTACCGCCGCGCTCGCGTTCCCGGCGCCACATACTTTTTTACCGTTACCCTGAAGAACCGCAAGTCCGATTTGCTCGTAAGGCAAATCAACTTACTTCGCTCGGCATTCCGAACGGCCAGACAACAAGGATAGCAATCCGAGTTTCGGTACGGTGCTCAAAGTCATGAAGGCTCTCGGTATAAAACTCACGCCGCGCGCTGCGTGATAAAAAAAACGGCGTTTGATCTTGCATTGAAACGAACAACGCGAGTAGCGTAGCGTCTACGCTGCTCGACACGAGTACCCGGCCAACGGCGGAAAACCGATGAGAACGCTGACAGATCATCTCGCGCAATACGCCGCCTACCACCGCGACCGGCGCAACATCGCGACGCACTTCATTGGAATCCCGATGATTGTGCTGGCGGTCGCCATGTTATTGTCGCGGCCGAGTTTCTTGCTGTTCGGCCCCATGCTCACGCCTGCCGTGCTGGTTGCGGTCGCCGCGGTTATTTTCTATCTCGTGCTCGATCTGCGTTTTGGCGTCGTGATGGCGGCGTTGTTCGCATTGTCCGTTTGGGCCGGCTACGTCGTCGCGCAGCAATCGACCGGCACGTGGCTGGTGACGGGCATTGGTTTATTCGTCGTCGGCTGGATCGTTCAATTCGTGGGCCACTATTGGGAGGGTCGCAAGCCCGCTTTCGTCGACGATCTGGCCGGATTGATCGTC
>DASWLD010000152.1:0-4538 GCA_036396275.1 Burkholderiales bacterium | reverse complement strand
GATGTCGCACTTGAGTTCAACACCAGACGCTGATGCGGTACGCGACGGGAAGGGCGCGGGAAAAACCGCGCGCATTCCGATCAAAGTTCAGCCCCGCGAACCGCTGAAAAAACCCGCGTGGATCCGCGCGCGCGCGCCGACTCACCCGGAAGTCGGCCGCCTGAAAACGCTGCTGCGCGAACATCGCCTGAACACCGTTTGCGAGGAAGCGTCGTGCCCGAACCTCGGCGAATGTTTCGCCCACGGCACGGCAACGTTCATGATTATGGGGCGCCTGTGCACGCGGCGTTGTCCGTTCTGCGACGTCGCCCACGGACGTCCGAACGCGCTCGACTTGCAGGAACCGGAAAATCTGGCGCGCGCGATCGCGGCGATGCGGCTCCGGTTTGTGGTGATTACCTCGGTCGATCGCGACGATTTGCGCGACGGCGGCGCGGGGCATTTCGTGGCCTGCATCGACGCCGTGCGAAACCGCACGCCGGAAACATCGATCGAAATTCTGGTGCCTGACTTTCGCGGACGACTCGCCGCCGCGCTCGACGCGTTCGCGCGCACGCTGCCCGACGTCTTCAACCACAATCTCGAAACGGTGCCGCGCCTGTACAAGCCGGCGCGCCCCGGTTCGGACTACCGGCATTCGCTGGAACTGTTGCGCCAGTTCAAGCTGCGCCACCCGAAGATTCCGACGAAATCGGGGTTGATGGTCGGCCTCGGAGAGACCGACGACGAGATCGCGGCGGTCATGCGCGACCTGCGCGACGCGGGCTGCGATATGTTAACCATCGGCCAATACTTGCAGCCGAGCCGCGACCATTTGCCGGTCGAGCGCTTCGTCGCGCCGGCGCAGTTCGAAGTATTCGCCAGACTCGGCCGCGACCTCGGGTTCGCCAACGTTGCGAGCGGCCCGATGGTGCGTTCCTCCTACCACGCCGAGCAACAGGCGCACGGCGCATTCTGAATGCTCATTGTCACCAAGGCGGTGGGCATTCTGCTCACCCCGCCCGGCATCATCGTTCTGCTGGCGATACTCGGGTTGGTGCTGCAAAAGCGCTCGCGCTTACTCGGCACCACGTTGCTGTGGGTTGGCATCGGCGCCTTGTATGCGCTGAGTCTGCCAGTAACCGGTAGCGCGTTACTGCGCACGCTGCAACGATCGGCGATTGTATTACCGACCGTCGAAAAAATCATTGCCGGAGACGTCGACGCGATCGTGGTGCTCGGCGGCGGCCGCGACGCCGATCAGCCGCAGTACGGCGGCGCCATCGTCGGCAGATTCACACTCGAGCGCCTGCGCTACGCCGCGCGGCTGCAACGCGCAACCGGCCTGCCGATCCTCGTCAGCGGCGGTTCGGTATTTGGCCCGGGCGTATCCGAAGCCGAACTCATGCGGCAGACCTTGCAAGAGGATTTTCACGCGACCGCCGAGTGGATCGAAGACCGATCGCACACCACCATGGAAAACGCGCTTAACGCACGGACCATTTTGGAAGCCGCGGGCAAAAAGAAGGTGTGGCTGGTAACGGATGCCTGGCACATGCCGCGTGCGTATTGGGCGTTTGGTCGTGTTGGTATCGATGCGACGATGGCGCCCACGGGTTTCATCGGGGAAGGCACCGACACATTGCTCGATTTCTTGCCGTCGAGTCACGGACTCTCTTGGAGCGATATCGCCATACACGAAACGCTCGGCATTCTCTGGTACCGATGGCACTACGGCGGCGACGCCAAGTCCGAACCGAAACCTGGACCGGGCCAGGGCAAGCAGCAAAAGCCTTAACGCGCGCGGGCGATCGCGATTAGGGCAAGTCCGAGCCCTGCGCCGGACCGGCCCCGTCAACGGTGGTGAGTTCATGCAAGGCCGCGATCGTGTCGGTCAACTCTACTTCCAACCGTCGTAGTTGATTCCGGCCCTCGCGGCGAAATTCGAGCAATCCAACGTTTTCCAATTCGTGGCAGGTTTGCACCAGACGCAGCGCACCGACGTTCGCACCGTTACCCTTGAGCGCGTGCAGCGAGTCGCAAAACGCCGCGTGATTCTTTTTCAAAATCGCACCGCCAAGTTCAGTTAACAGACGCCGGCTCTCGCGCTCGAACTCGGCGACGATGCCGGCGATCCCGCTCGGATCGTCGTACAGGCGGTCGAGCTCGCGAATGACTTCCAGATTCAGCAGCGGTGCTTGCGCCAGATCGTCGCCGGCGTCGGTCCGCCGTCGCGCAAGATCGTAGACTTCCGTTTCCTCGAGCAACTTCTCCACCGTTCCGACGATGGCGGCGGCGGTCGCGGGTTTGGTCAAGTACGCGTCCGCACCGGACTCGGCCGATGCCAGTTTCGCGTCGACCGTCGCGTTGGCGGTCAACATCACGATCGGGACCCTGGCACTGCGCCGCAGCAGCCGATACTGGCGCGCGACTTCGACGCCATCGAGGCCGGGCATGTGCATATCGAGAATCGCGGCCTTGTAGCGGCCGTCCAACATCATGGTAAGTGCCTGCTCGCCATCCTCGGCGGCATCCACTTCGTAGTTCGCCGATTCGAGTACTTTGCGCAAGATCATCAAGTTGGTGCGGTTGTCATCGGCGATCAATAGCCGCGTTCGCTGGCGGCCGGATTGCCGCCATGCCCACGGTTCGACCTGTATCACACCCTGCTCGATCTCGTTACTGTAAAGGCTGCTCGTACGCAATGCGTTGAAGAGCACGGTGCGGGACGTATCGTTCGGCAACGCCCAGGCATAGCCCCACTGGCGCAGCTGCGCCGCATCGGACGCCTTCGCGCAAACCAAGAAGCTTGGTGTAAACGACAGCCAAGCCTTCTCCAGGAAATCACCCGCACGATGAACACCGCTGCCGGTAAACGCGGCGGCGGCGTCCACGAGCACCGCGTGAAACGGATTATTCAGCCGGATGGCGCGACCCAGAACGCCGGTCGCTTCCGCGACCGATGGCACCGTTGTCAGCGCCGCGCCTAAATCTCGTGCCAATTTGGCCAGCTCGTCCCGCAACGGCGCATTCTCCGTCACCAGCAGAACCCGCATGGCGGCGAACGGAACGCTCGCGATCGGCACGGGAACCGCCCGCGCAAGGCGAATGGTCGCGAAGAAGGTACTGCCAACCCCTTTGGTGCTCGTGACGTAAAGCCGCCCGCCCATGAGCTCCACCAGTTGCTTCGAAATGGTGGTGCCCAATCCGGTGCCGCCGTAGCGGCGCGTGGTCGTGGTGTCTTCCTGCGAAAACGCCTCGAAAATTCGTTCGAGCGCGCCGGCGTCGATACCGATTCCGGTATCGTGCACTTCAAAACGTACCGTCGCCGAGGCCTCGTCCAATTCCACCAAGTGCGCCTCGATCGAAACGAAACCGTGCTTGGTGAATTTGGTCGCGTTCGAAAGGAGGTTCAGCAGGACTTCGTTCAGATGGTGCGGATCGCCGACCAGTTGATAAGGTATCGCCGGGTCGATGCGCAACATCAGTCGCAGATTTTTTTCGAGCGCGATGCCGCGAATGATGTGCACCGCGCGGTTAAGCAGACCGTGCAAATCGAACGGCACCTCTTCGATGATGAGTTTCCCCGCCTCGATTTTGCTGAAGTCGAGCACATTGTCGATTTGGCGCAAGGAGACATTAACCGACTCCCGAATGACGTCCAGCAGCGAACGATCCTCGCGCAGCAAGCGCTTGTTGGCCGCCAGGAGTTCGACCGTACCCAGGATGCCGTTGAGCGGTGTGCGCAACTCATGGCTCATGCGCGCCAGAAACCGGCTCTTGGCGGCGTTCGCTTCCTCGGCGCGTTTCGTCGCCGTATCGCGCAAATGAATCAGGTGCGCCGCGTGCGCCGGCAACACCACCAACGCGATTGCCACGGCAACGGACACCGTGACCAGCTCGCGCCACTCGGCGGAAAACGCAACAACCGCGGAAAACCCGAGAACACTCAGAGCCGCGCTCGCAAACAGCGCGCCGCGGCCGAAGCGAAATCCGTTCCCGAGCGTCGCCCAGAGGTACAGCATGAACAAGGGGACGCCCGGCGCGCCGGTCGAAATCATCAAATAGCTGATGGTGAAAATATCCGCGATGTTGGCGATCGTGCGGCGAACCACCGAAGCGCGCCGGTATCGGTAGGCGAGCGTCGCGACACCGAGCGCGAGCAGCAAGTAGCCGGCCAGATAGGCCAGCCAGCTCGGTGGATACGGTGTCAAAGCAAAGGGGTAGAAGCTGTACGCGAAGTAGCCGATCAGGCACAAGACGACGACGACGCGAAACACCGCCTGCCCGCGCTCGCGGGCGAGGGCATCGCGACGTTCGATGGTGAACGAGTCGAACAGCGCGCGTGCCTTGGTTCGCCAAGACGACGCCGAGGACGGTTCGCGCGTACCGCCGGCACGTTGCTCGTACGTGGGCCGTGAAGTCGGCCGAATGGTCATTCACATCTCCCCTGCGCCGACTGCTCCGCATCGGGCCGTCGCGGGCGCGACACGCGCGCGCCCCTCTACTTTCGACAGGCCCAATTCGTTGTCAGTCGTCGGGCAAATGTCCGAAGACGG
>DASWLD010000151.1:0-3033 GCA_036396275.1 Burkholderiales bacterium | reverse complement strand
TTCATTTCCATATTGGTGGGCCGGCTGCCCAGGGCGCAGCGGGCGCGGGGACGATTTATCGGGCTGAGCCTCGCGATGGCGATGCGCATCGTGCTGTTGCTGTCGCTGGTATGGATCATGCGGTTGACCGAGCCGCTGTTTGCGATTTTTACGGTCGCGATTTCCGGCCGCGATCTAATCCTGATCGGCGGCGGTTTATTTCTGTTGGCCAAGAGTACGGCCGAGATTCACGATAGCCTCGAAGGCGGCGAGCAACGACATCGAAAGCCGACGCGCGCGGGCTTCAATATGCTTATGATGCAGATCGCGGTGATCGACATCGTGTTTTCGCTCGATTCCGTCATTACCGCGGTCGGCATGGCGCGCGACATCGAAGTGATGATCGCGGCGATCGTCGTCGCGGTGCTGGTGATGATGGTTGCCGCGGGGCCGATCGGGAATTTCGTCGAACGTCATCCGACGGTGAAGCTACTGGCGCTGGCGTTCTTGATCCTGATCGGGGTGGCGCTGATCGCGGACGGCTTCGATCTGCACATTCCGAAGGGCTACATCTATTTCGCCATGGCGTTTTCGTTCGGCGTCGAAATGCTGAACCTACGACTGCGCCGCCGCCCCGCGCACGCGGTGCGTTTGCACCGTCGGTACAAGACCCGCTAGTTCGCCGCGCGCCTCGGCGTTCGTTTCACGTCGAGCGCGCTCAGCCACTGCCGCACGTGTTCCGCGACTTCCTGCCACTGCGGTTCGCCGACCACCCAGTGCGCGTGGTTCGGGAACTCCTTGTAGGTGGCGACATGGCGGTATTTCTTCGCAACGCGGCGCACGACCGACGCCGGCGTGATGCGGTCTTGGGTCGCGCCGATGACGAGCATCGGGCAGGTGATTTTCGTTTCGTCGACGCGCGCGGCACCGCGACGATCGAGCGGCCAGAATCCGATCTCGAAAAATGCCCGTCCCGATTCGTACACAAACCGCTCGTAGACGCCGTGCTGTTCCGCCGGCGAAAGAAGCTGCAACATCGAATACCTCGCCTCGTTCTCCGTTTGGCGCATCGGCCGGCGCCAAAAACCCCAGCGTAGAGAAACGCTCAAGAAGCTACGCGCCACCGACACGCGAATCGGGATGATCCCCGAAGGCGACGCCGGCGTCAGCAGTACCAGCGCCTTGGCGAGCCCGCGGGCGCCGAGCATTTGCGCGAGAAGGCCGCCCATCGAGTGGCCCACGATGATCGGCTTGACACCGAGGCTCCGGATTTCGCGTTCGAGGTCTTCGGCGTAGTCGAGCAGACTAGTCGATCCCAGCCGCGGATCGGGCGCCGCCTTCGGATCCATATCGTGATGGCGCAGGGTCGTCGTGACGCAGCGATAGCCGGCTTTCTCGAAGACGTTCGTGTAGTTCCGCCAATACCAGGCGCCGCCCCACATTCCGTGGATCATGAAAATCGTGTCGGTCATGGTGTCGCCTCCTCGGTGGTTGCCTATCGGCTCAACGTGCGCCGCGCAAAAACGCGAGCAGCGCGTCGAGCACTTCATCCGGCTTTTCCGTCATCAGATTGTGGCCGCTGCCCCGAATGGTGACGACGGCGGCGCCGGGAATCGTTTTGGCGATGTCTTGCGCCGCGCGCGCCGGCGTCATCGAGTCGCGCTGTGCCAACAGCAACAGCGTGGGGCAGCGCACTCGCGCGGCGCGCTCCAGGCCGGCTCGATAGTCGTTGCAGGCGGCGAAGTCCGTGTGCAGCACGCCGGGTTTCTGTCGCTGCATCACGCGAAGATTCGCACCGGGAACCCAGAAACCGGGGCCGGGCGCGCCCGGGTAGTGGGCGTACGCCGCGTGCGACCAGACGTTGATCGTGCCGTGCGCCGCCGGTTCGTTCTTTTCGGTCGCCTCGAGCAGTTCGGCCGATACCCGCATCGGAAACGCGGTGCCGAGCAGCGCCAAACGGTTCACGCGGTCCGGATGGCGCGCGGCGCAATCGAGCGCCGCGAGCGAACCCATGCTGTGGCCGATCAGCGTTGCCGCGTCGACCTCGGCGGCGTCGAGAGCCGCCACGATCCAATCGGCCATGTCCTCGACCCGCGCGAGCGCCGGCCCCTCGCTTCGGCCATGCCCCGGCAAATCGACCGCGAGCACGCCGTACCCGTGATGCGCGAGGTAGCGCGACTGCAATCCCCACGCGCTGTGATCCTGCTCGCCGCCGTGGATGAACACGATCGCCGGCAACGTCGGATCGAAATTCTTGCCGCCGGTGTAGGCGAATACCTTCTTGGTTTGAACGCTGAGTTCCATGGTCGAGTGGAAACTCGATCAAAGGTGCCGGGCCATCATAAATTGTTGCGAAGAATTTTGCTGCCATTTCGATTACTTCATCACCCACACCCGATCGCCGGTATCAACAGCACGCCCGCTTTCGATGGGCGCGCGTCGGCGGCGCCGGTCGTGTTGCTCCGTCGTTTCGACGGATTCGACGCCCGTCCCTCCGCCCCACGCGTAGCCGCGGTCTTAACCTGTTAATCCATCCAGCTCTGCCATCCGGACGATTTTAGACTTGTCTAAAAGAGACAACGCAGGTTAACTGTCTGAAAACAGGTTATTCGCGGAAAGACCCATTGATTTAGGCGGCGTAGCGGTACTACAGTCTTGTCGTCCATATCTAGTTGGGCGCACCTCACGTCAAGGCTATGGACCCCAAAGCATTGAAGGCCAGACAATGAAAGTCTTTCTCACAGGTGGCACCGGCTTCATTGGACAACCGCTGACAAAATCTCTACTTGCGCGCGGCTGGGACGTCGTCACGCTTGTGCGCAAGCCCGACAGCCCACCGGCCCGCGCCTTGACGAAGATGGGTGCACAGTGCGTGACGGGCGATGTCACCGACCGAGAGTCCATGCGTACTGGCATGACCGGCACAGACATCGTCGTGCATAACGCGGCGTGGTATGAATTGGGCATACCTGAGAGCGCTCGAAATCTCATGCACGCCATCAACATCACGGGGACAGACAACGTACTGAGTCTGGCGCTGGAACTTGGCATCCC
>DASWLD010000150.1:0-1563 GCA_036396275.1 Burkholderiales bacterium | reverse complement strand
ACGCGGTCGCGAGTCGCGACGTCAAAGTCCTGGTCGTCGGCAATCCCGCCAACACCAACGCACTGATCGCGATGAAGAACGCGCCGAGCCTCAATCCGAAGAACTTCACCGCCATGATGCGCCTCGATCACAACCGCGCGCTGACGCAAGTCGCGCAAAAGACCCGCAAGCCGGTCACAGCGGTGAAGAAGATGACCATCTGGGGCAATCATTCGGCGACGCAGTATCCCGACCTATTCCACGCCGAAGTCGACGGCCAAAACGCCGCGAAGCTGATTAACGATCAAGCCTGGCTCGAAAAGACGTTCATCCCGACCGTGCAAAAGCGCGGCGCCGCCATCATCGAGGCGCGCGGATTATCGTCCGCCGCCTCGGCGGCAAACGCCGCGATCGAACACATCCGCGACTGGGTCGCCGGCACGCCGAGCGGCGACTGGGTAACGATGGGTATACCGTCCGACGGCAGCTACGACATTCCCGAAGGCGTTCTGTTCGGCTATCCGGTAACGTGCAAGAATGGCGAGTACCAGATCGTCAAGGCTCTCGACATCAGCGAGTTCAGCCGCGGCCGCATCAGCGCGACGCACAAGGAATTGCTCGAAGAACGCGCCGCGATCGAGAGTCTGCTGAAGTAATCGGCGCCAACCCGGCGCCGCCGATTGCGACGAACGATGGATGAACGTACTGATCATTCGCCACGGCAAAGCCGAAAAACGCGCCGGATCGCTCTTCGCCAAGAAGCGCGACGCCGAGCGTCGAATCACGGATGCGGGACGTAAGAATATGCGCAAGGCCGCGAAGGGGCTGCGCGAAATCGCACCTCGCGGCACCGCGTCGGCGGCGCCACGTTGACCGTGTCGGTCCGCGCGCAACGAATTACCGATAACAAACAACTCGAGGAGAGCCACATGGAATCACGAAGTATATTTTTCTTCGACAACATGCTGACGCCGAAAATCATCACGTTCGTTTACTGGCTTCTGCTTTTCGCGGTCGTGATCGGCGGGTTCGGGGCCATGTTCGGTTTCGGGATGGGCGGTTTTTCGTTCGGCAGTTTCCTGAAAGGGGTATTCGGAATCGTGATCGGCGCGGTACTCGTGCGCATTTGGTGCGAACTGCTGATCGTGCTGTTCAAGATCAACGAAAACGTTCAGAAGATCGCGGCGTCGAAATAGCTGGTCGAATATGCGGCGAGCCGTTTCGTTTCAACGGCTCGCCGTTTCCCTCAACGTTAGTCCCGGGTGGCGTAACGCCGAAATCTCCAGCGGCGCGGCGCGTCAGCGCTTCGCCAAGTGTTCCTGATCGACGGTGACGCGCATAAACACAATGCACATCTCATCGGTCGTGCTTTTTCCCCAGCGCACTGTCTTGGGAGGCGAGTTCGGCTGGCGCGGATTGTCCGCGCTGTTGTCGTAGATCGCTTCCACGTCGATGACGGTTCCGCCGGGTAGCGGCAACGGTTTCTCGAACGTGTAACTACCCTGCCAATTGAAATCCCAGTCATTGATGTGAATCAACGGGCGGATTGTGCCGTCCGGATATTTGGCCGTGGCCTTTATCTCG
>DASWLD010000149.1:0-4961 GCA_036396275.1 Burkholderiales bacterium | reverse complement strand
AAGCCGGGGGCCTATTAGGTGAGCGCCTCAAAGGTGCCAGTAACACCGTGAGCCGCCTGAAGGCGGCGGATTTTTTCTCCTTCCCCCTTGATGGGGGAAGGTTGGGATGGGGGTGAGACGTTGCGGTCCGTGCACACCGTTGACGCTGCACCCCCACCCTCGCCCTCCCCATTCCAGGGGGAGGGAAATATATTTGTAGCGAGCGCCGCCTAGAGCCTGCCCCGCGAAGGTGGGGGTCAAACCTCGGTGAGCCCCCGGCAGAGCCGGGGGTCTACCTTAAACTGAATTACCGCGCGGCCTTATTGCGCCTGCTTGTTCCCGCCACCGGGCCGGTGACACGCCGACGAACCGAATAAGCGCACCCAGAAACTCGAAGTCCATCATTATTCCTGTTCGACCGCTCTCGGCGTCGACGCACGGGATTGCCGCCGGAAGTGACGAAACGCGATGAGCATGGCTGAAAACTGTAGCGCGGCGCAGAAAAAGAACGGCGCGCCGACGCGCCAGTCGTCTCGCGGGAGATGCGACACAACGCCGAGCAAAGGTCCGGCGATCATCGGTGCAATCACAGAGGCCAAACTGTTTAGCGACGCAACGGCACCCATGGTTTGTCCTTGGGTCTTGGCGTCGGCCGCGTTCGAAATAAGGCTCTGAATAGCGGGCACGACCGCAAATCCGAAGACGTTGAAGACGATGATGACATACATCAACCAGCCGGCGGTGGATAGGCCCCACGAGAGAAAACACAACGCGCCCGACAACATTCCGAGCGTGGCAAGTCGCGCCGCGCCGAAATACGACAGCAAACGCCGCAGCAAGACGCCTTGCACCACCACCGACACGAGTCCGACGGTGAACAACGACCAGCCGTTTTGTTGCGGGCCCCATCCGAAACGAAAACTGGTGTAGAGCACCCAGCTGGTCTGCAAGACAAACTGCGCCAAGCTGCCGAGCGCGACAACGGCAACGAGGCCTCCGGCGTTCTTCAATCGGCCGAGCCGCACCAAGGACGCAATCGGATTCGCGGAGCGCCACGACACGACGCGCCGACGCTCCGGCGGAAGCGATTCGGGCAACACGAAATAGCCGTAGAGCAGATTGCAGAGCGCCAGGCTGCCGGCCACGAAAAAGGGAAGGCGAATATTAATATCGCCGAGCAGCCCGCCCATCGCCGGCCCGAGGATAAAACCTACGCCCAACATCGCCCCCAGTTGCCCGAAGCGGCGCGCGCGATCCTCCGGCGCCGTTATGTCGGCTACGTAGGCATTGGCCACCGAGACATTCGCCATGAGTGCGCCACTCACCAAGCGTATCGCAATCAGCATCCACAGCTCGGCCGCCAGTGCGGTCACGAACAGACTGCATGCCAAGCCACAGAAACCGATGAGCAATACGGGGCGACGTCCGTGGCGATCGGATAGCGCGCCCAAGATCGGCGATCCGAAAAAATTCGCCACCGCGAACGTAAACATCACCGCGCCGTACCAGAATGCTTGTTCGGCAACGCTGGTCGTGAAATCGCCGACCAGCACCGGCAACACGGGAATGATTAGGCCGATCGATACCATGTCGATCAGCACCGTCAGCATGATGAAGCGCATGGCCGCCGGACGTCCCGCGCGCGATGGCGACGAGGTGTTGGGGCTTGAGCTCACTGTCGTGTCAATCGCGAGATCAGGTCGCCCCGACACGCTTACGCAAAATAACGATGTTTCCGACGCCCGAGATCGCGACGCATGTTAGGAAACTCTTAAGGTCGCTCATCGAGATAATCGCCGGCCGGAGATAGGAAATTCCAATTTAATTCGTTACATTTATTTCGCCTCATTGTAAGCGAAAGCGGCTTCTTGCGGTTGCTTCTGGAAAATGGCCAAGTGCATCGAATCACACTCGCACGGGGGAAGGTATGGAATATCGAAAGCTCGGTCATTCCGGCATTGCGGTTTCGGCATTGTCGCTGGGATCATGGCTCACCTTCGAATACATCGGAGAACAAGATGGCTTGGCGGTAATCGCGCGGGCCATTGACGGCGGCATCAATTTTCTTGACGACGCTCGCTACGACGACCGGACCGGCAAGGCCCCTATCCCGAGCGGCTATTCCGAAGTGGTCTTCGGGCGGCTTCTACGAAAAGGCGGCTGGAAGCGCGAGTCGCTGGTCATCGCCAACAAGCTGTGGTTCGAGTTCTATCCGAAGGAAGATTTGACCGCGGAACTGAATGGCTCGCTTTCGCGGCTGCAGATGGATTATCTCGATATCGTCTACTGCGCCGAACCGCCCGCGTCGTTGCCGCTGCTCGATATGCTGCGACAGATCGAACGCCTCATCGCTTCCGGCAAGTTGCGGACCTGGGGCGTTCTGAACTGGCCGGCGGAGCAAATCGAGGATACCTGTAAACTGGCAATCGCCGAAAGACTTCCCCCGCCGTGTGCGGCGCAGCTGCCGTACAGCATCGTGCAGCGCTTACCGGTCGAGATGCCGCAGACCCAACGCGTATGCGACGCGCACGGCATCGGCGTCGTTGCGTCCTACACCCTGCACGGCGGACTGTTGAGCGGCAAGTACAGCGGCGCCCCGGCATCGACTGACCACCGTATGGACGGAAAGCAGCTTGAGGAGCTGCGCCGCAAGGGCATGCTGGAGAAGGCTGCGCAAGTGGCCGATTTCGCGCAAGAACTTGGCTGCACCTCGGCGCAACTCGCCATTGCCTACTGTTTGAAGAATCCAAGCGTCGCGAGCGTGTTGTTCGGCGCAAAGACGCCGAAGCAAGTGGAAGAGAACTTGGGGGCGCTCAATATCCTTGGCGCGGTTGATGATGGAATACTAAACCAGCTGCGCGCGATCACGCCGTAGCGACGGCCATTGGGCTTTAGGGGTTTGTTGAAAAACAAACCCCGTGCGCCACCAGGGTGAGCCGCGAAGCGGCGAACGGGCCGAGAGGATTTCGGCCCTGGACTTTTCGGCGAAGCACGGATGGCGCAGCCGAAAAGTGGCGCGCCGAAATTTCAAACACGCCAGTGGTTGAAATTTCGGGAGTGAGCGCGGACCTGCGCCGCGCGAACTGACTCTTAGACGCCCGGCAGGTCCTGCGTGACATCGACTTGACTTTCACTTCTCATAGGTCGAAGTTTACAGACCGATCGGCGGATTATTCGCCGAACGCGAGTGACCCGAGAGACAAGACCGATGGATGTGAACGCCTTGGCGGAAACCCTGCGGCGCAGCGTTGGCGATGACGGCGTATTGACCGCCGCTCAAGTGGGCGAGCGGTCCGCGGGGACGTTTCGCAGCGATCGGCTCAAAGCGCCGTTACTAGTGCGCCCGCGCGCTGTCGCGGAAGTTTCAGCTGTACTGCGCGCATGCCATCAGGCGCGAGCGCCGGTGGTAACGCACGGCGGATTGACTGGGTTGGTGCACGGCGCGGACGCCGGCGCCGATGAGATCATTCTGTCGCTTGAGCGTCTGCGCGCCATCGAAGAAATAAATCCCGTCGATCGAACTGCCGTGGTGCAGGCCGGCGTCACCGTGCAGGCGATTCAGGAAGCCGCCGAAGCGGCAGGGCTCATGTTCCCGCTCGATCTCGGCGCGCGCGGCAGCGCCACCCTCGGCGGCACCATCGCGACCAACGCCGGCGGCAACCGCGTCGTGCGCTACGGCATGATGCGCGACATGGTGCTCGGCCTCGAAGCCGTTCTCGCCGACGGCACGATCGTGAGCAACCTGTCGCGCATCATCAAGAACAACACCGGCTACGATCTGCGCCATCTCTTCATCGGCTCCGAAGGAACGCTCGGCGTCGTTACGCGCGCGACTTTGCGGCTGCGCGAGCGCCCGGCAAGCCGCGACGTGGCCTTTGCCGCGACGCGGGATTTTGGCGGCCTCGTGAAGCTGCTCAAACACATGGATCACGCGCTCGGCGGGCGGCTCTCGGCGTTCGAGGTCATGTGGCAGTCGCATTACGATCTGGTCACGCAGCCGCCGGCGAAATCAAGCCCGCCCCTTGCCCGCGGCTATCCCTATTATGTTCTGGTCGAGTCCCTCGGCGCCGACCCCGAACGCGACGGCGAAACTTTCCTTTCCGCGTTGGACGGCGCGCATCGGCAGGAAATCATCGCCGATGCCGCCATCGCGCAATCGCGAGCGGAAGGCGACGCCATGTGGGCGATTCGCGACGACGTGGGTCAACTGCGGCGCTTCCCATCGATGCAGGTCTTCGATATTTCGCTGCCGCTTTCCGCGATCGAAGGCTACGTCGAAAAGTTGCTGCGCCACGTAGCCGCGCGCTGGCCGCACGCCCACTGTTTCATCTTCGGCCACTTGGGCGACGGTAACCTGCACGTTGCGGTTGGGAGTGAGGACGCCGTCGCCGGAAGCATTGAGGCCGATGCACTGTGTGCGATGGTGTATCAGCCGCTCGCGTCGCTCGGCGGTTCCGTGTCGGCCGAACACGGGATCGGTCTCGAGAAGAAATCCTGGCTGTACGTCTCGCGAAGTGCGGATGAAATCGCCGTCATGCGCTCCATTAAAGAAGCGCTCGATCCGCTGTATCTGCTTAATCCCGGAAAGATTTTCGATATACCAGCCACACGGCACCGCGAAGCCGCCGCCTAACCTCCCCAACACGCGAACTCCAGGCACCGGATTGGTTATCCGGCACCGACGCCAAGGACATTCGGTTTCACCAGTCTATAAGAAGAAGTCGGTTAGCAGCGGCGCGCCCGGCGTGACGGCGTATCGGTCCAGATCGGCGACCCCCTCCGCTTTCAACACCTCGTCATCGATAAAGAAATTGCCGGTACAGGTCCGGCTGTCCTTGGTCAGGATCGCGTATGCCGCGTCGGCGACGATTTCCGGCTTGCGGCTGCCGCGAATGGCCGCGTCGCCGCCGAGCAGATTTTGCACCGCGGCCGTTGCGATCGGCGTGCGCGGCCACAGGGCGTTCACGGCGATGCCGTCCTTT